>CALESB010000071.1 GCA_937906995.1 uncultured Sutterella sp. | reverse complement strand
GTTAATATAATTTCTTAATTAATTTTTACTGTCCAGAATTTTCGTACCAGTTCATGACTCAGAACATAACAGCGAGTTAATCTCTGAATTTTTATTGAGGATGATGGAAGATCACGCTAAAACAATGCAAGAGGCCCAAGCTTCCTTCACTGAATCAATGAACAAAAATTTCGATAACTTAAATGCTCAACTCCAAGCTTTATTGGATCAGGCTGCTGAGAAATCCGATAAACAGATCAAAGAAAATATCGCTGAATTGCATAAATTTGTTGAATCATCGGTAGGCACTTTTACTGAGATTTCTTCCCAGGCGGTTGAAAACGTCCAGCGCGTTGCCGATGAGGGGGTGAAGGCTCTGAGTGATAAACATAAGAAGTTGACTGAGCAATTTGAAAACAGTGTTTCTCAGATTAGTCAATCTGCAGAAAACTTCAATAAGACGCAAGAGAATATCAATTCCTCCATTACGATTGGACTGCATGATTTGCAGAATAATCTGCAGGGGATTGTTGAACAAACGTCTCAAAGAACAGATAAGCAAATTGGTTTGGCTTTAGATGAGTTGCAAAAGGTCACACAACAAAGTGTTAACAGTGTGAGTGTTACCTCTGCGGAAGCTGTAAGAAATATTCAAAACGTTGCGAGTGCAAGCATACATGCTTTAGGAGAAGAACATTCGAAACTGGCACAACATTTTGAAGGCAGTGTGGATAGTATTGCTAGGTCCTCCAATAACCTGGCCACGAAGCTTAATAATGCTTTTGTGCCGACAGTTGAGTGGGATAACTCTATATCGCAAATGTCCGCGCGCTTGAATCATGTGATTGATGAGTTTGAATCCAAGACGCACTCACTTGTTACCGTTACGGAAGAAGTAGGACATCATGTTAAATCTTTTAATGATGCGATTAATGCAGAATCCAACCGTGCTGTTCACTCTATGCAACGGGCGGTCACGCAGGCTTCTAAGGAGGCCGCAAGAGTTGGAGAAACATCTCAACTGCTTATCGATGCTTTAGACAATAACTTGAAGGTGCTGAATGCTTCATTGGCATCAGTGGAAAAGGCAACGACTACTTTAAATAAAGATATTCAAACTCTAAAAAGTGCTATTGACGAGACTAATAATCAGTCCAAATCACGAGGGGGTGGTCTCTTTGGATTCTTAAGAGGCCGTCATGAGTAAAAAAAATGATAATGTTTTCCAAATCTCACTTACGGAGATTGCGTTTACGCTTATTCTTTTATTGGTTTTGTTATTGGGTTTTCGATTGAATGAGTCTTTTGACGAAATTAAAAAACAAAAGGACATGATCGAAAATCAGATTAATGAACTGAATAAAAAAACAAAGGAACTAGAAAAATTTAATAGGATTCGAAATTTGGGAGGAGTGTGTAAACTCAATCCTAATGATCCAATTGAAGCCCTGATGCCATGTTACGCCTGTATTTCAAACGTAGAGAAAATCTCACGAACGGAAGCAAAAGATAGCTTGGATCTAGGCAGGGATTTATACGATAAATGGCTTAATCGGGAGGATGGAACCCTATCCTTTAAAGATTTTAAAAACCAATTAAACTTGGCTGCAGAGAAATTAGCGGCAGGTCACCATCTTGTGCTTGATGAGGATGTTCAGAAGGAATTGGATAAGGCCAAAAAGCTTAAAAACGATTACGACCATTTAAGATCTCAATTGGCTGAAACAGAATCTCAAAATCAAGATTTAATGAAAACGAACAAGTATTTGCTGAGTTTGAAAGGTCTTGGTTATCCTCCTTGTTGGCTTAATCAAAACAATAAAGTTGAATATTTGTTTGATGTGGTTATTAAGGATGAAAATAGCTACCAGGTGAGAAAAGCAGATTGGTCGGAATTACGTGCCGAACAGGCAATGAATATTCCTGGTGTAAAAGAAATGTTGGAAAAAGAAAATCTAACCAAGACGGAATTCCAATGGCTATCCAAGCGAATCATGAGTCACAGTAATCAAGCCAAACCGACCGCATGTCGTCACTTTGTTACGATGAGGAGTGAGATTCCGGATAGAGAGACAGCTGATATGGCCCGTAAATTCTTGGAAAACTTCTTCTACAAATATGAAAAATAATGTGTGTCGGGAGGTACTATGAAGGTGGGAAAGCTATTAGTCGCTTCTATAGCATTTTCTTTACTGACAGCGTCCATTGGTGCTATCGCAACTGAAAGCCAAGAGTGCCATGAGCTTCGGAAAATAAACAAATATCTTTTAAGCTTGAAAGGGTTGGGTTATCCACCCTGTTGGTTAAGCAACAATAATAAGGTCGAATACCTTTTCGATATTGTTATTAAGAAGAACTCCACCTACGAAGTCAAAAAAGCGAATTGGTCGGTTGCTCGTACAAAAGAGGCTATGACCATACCCGGTGTTGCTGACATGGTAAGAAAGGGACATTTGACTCAAGCAGAGTTTAAGTCTTATTCAAAGATGATCATGAGTTATTCGGATCAAACAAAACCGATGGCCTGTCGCCATTTTGTGATAATGAAAAACGAGAGAGCTAGTGGACAGGACGCAGATGTTGCTCGAAAGATACTCGAGAATTATTTTTATAAATATGAAAAATAATTCTCGAAATTGAGTTAAAGCATCTCGGAGTTGATTTCATGTTTCAGTGTATCCTAGCTTCTGATAGGAATGAAAGTCGATCGAAGTTTGAGTGAATTAAAGGGCTTAAATCATTCAAGCCCTTTGTCTAACTCAGAGACTCAAAAGGTAATCTTTTAACTTCGTATCTGCACAATTTGCAATTCAGTTTTTTTAATTGATTATCTGTCAATTCTGTCCCTCTTAGATCAACTGGTAGTTCAAGCTGTAGAGCAAGAAAAACTGCGCCTTTGGCACAAATCCATGCAGCAAGGTGTATTGGCACTGTTCCGATAACAGTGTCCCCAGCTGAAACAGTGTCAATATTTAAGTCATCTGTCCAACAATCAACCATAACGGGTTGTTTTTTCATCCATTCAATCGCGCCTTGATGGCGACTTACGAAAAATACTGTCATTACAAGCCTCCATTGCTCTTGGGATGTAGTTTATCGGCACTATATAGAAAACCTAATTTCGAAAATTTGTGAAATTCTAGGGGAGGGTTGTTATAGTGATTGAGGTACTCTGATTCAATGGTAGAAAAAATGACTCAACAAAATAAGCGCACGATTTTATTGATGGCATTAGGAACAACGCCACATTTGACTACGGTTACATTGGCTGCAATCTATAAAACGATTCCGAATGAAATGCCGACGGAAATTCATGTCGTCACGACTAAATTGGGTGCAATCAAGGCTAGAGACGCTTATTTGTCGCAAGAACATAACCTTCTCAACCATTTTTATACTGACTACGGTTTCCCCAAAGCGAAGTTCTGCGAGGATCATATCCATGTCATACCTGACGAAGTCGGCGAACCTTTAGCGGATATTCGTACTCAAAATGACAGTTCTCGAGCGGCCGACTACATCGTTAACCTTGTTCGCGAATTTTGTTCCGATGAAAATGCCTCTTTACATGTTTCTATCGTGGGTGGGCGCAAGAGCATGGGTATGCTTTTAGGTAGCGCCATGATGTTCTATGGTCGAAATCAGGATCGTATTTCGCATGTTCTATCCTCCGAAGAGCAAGAAAAAAGCGGTGACCCGTATCCTTCTCTTGCGCTATTAAAGAGTGTGCCCGGTTGCATCAGCCTTGGAGAGATTCCCTTTTTGCGATTGCGTCCCATTTTGCCGGAAGCCTTATTGAATACTCAGCACTCCTACAGTGAAATTATTCAGGCTTCGCAACAACGCTTGACCGACCGTCCTTTCGTTGAAATTTCACAAAATAAAACCAAGTGGCAATTGATTTGCGAAGGGATCACGGTTCAACCGGAAACGCGATGCATAGGGTTATACGCTTGGTTAGCCTTACGGAAAAAGCTAGGCCGCAAAACGGAAACAACCTATAGCACTGTGCCTTTGGAGAAGTTCTTTTTCCTCAGATTGCAGTACGTTAAGGTATTGGAACTCATTCAACCGGCTAAGTCCTGGGAAAATGCCTGTGAACAATATTTGGGGTTAGAACCGGATCGTATCCGAAAAATAGAGAGACGCCTTCGCAATGAGCCTTTTGAAGATTACAAAAAGTACTACCAGGCCTTCATAAATCAGCTGACTGAGAAAGAACGTCACGATATGTCAGTGGCTGCCAAGCATTTCTCGAGCAGGTTGTCTAATCCACGTACAAAAGCAAACGAGAAAATCCGTGATGTTTTGAGTCAGCAGATTCCTGACGTTACTCAACGACGATTGACTAATTATCAGATCGCGAGCACGGAAGAGAATGAAGCTTGCTTTTACGAGTTAATACTTGATGCAGACTGTATCCGTTTGCCGGAAAGATTCCTGCATCTTCTTAAAGAGGTGAACGGTAAGCCTTTTGAAGAGTGGAAACGCGTTTAGAGGAAAAGGATGGTTTTATAACCATCCTTTCAACTACGCATCTATCCGACGGACTTTGAATTCACCACCTTTCTTAGCCATCTCTATCTCACTGATCCAGTGGTCGATACTTTTGATGAGTGCAAGACAACTTTTTTCACTCAAACAATTTTTCCACCGTTTGGAATCCCAAATTGAAGGGCCATGTTGACGTCGTTATTGGAGATTCGACGTTGAAGGCAGCGCGTCTTAAAGTGGCGTGATTCTCTCATGTTCTCCTCCCTTTGCTTTGATCTATTTCACATCGTAAGGTAAAGACTCGAAGGATAACGTTCCACAAATTTGTGAAATCGTCCCTCAGAAAAGACTCCTTTAAAGTGCAAAGTGAAGAGTTGAATCACGATTGAAGGAGTGCACAATGTCGAGAAGTTATCGAATAAGCAATGGTCTCAAGTCAGACGATTGGTCGCCTGACACTTCCACAGTGGAAAGTCGTCAATATTCTTAATTAAAGAGGAGGAGGCTTCGCTTCCCCGAGTGCATGATGTTAACTCACAAAACAATGATACGACTGACCTATAACAGTCATAACCAAAGAAAACAGTTTATATTGAATGAATTCGGCCATTGGAAAAGCGATCTTTGTCAGCACGAGTCGACGTTGGCAACCAAAGGTCGCGTTGGTCAATCGGTTTTTAAAAGGCTATTGATGCAACTTCAGGATCTCCCCCAAATGAATGGGGGCCCTTGTTTCGAAAGGAAAGCCGAGGGCTTTTGGACCTTTCAGCTTTATGTGATGGGGGTGCTAGTCCAGAGCATGACAGGACCGGTTTTACTAAAAAGTCCCGTCGGCTATCAGGAGCTCGATCAACAACTTTCGCGTATACAAACAAACCTTTCGATTTTCACGGCAACGTCTTGACTGGCTGGGCGAAACTTACCAATTCGCTAATTTGCATGCGTAAGTGACCGTGTTTTTCCATCACCCGACCATGAGCGCAGATTCTTTGACCAATGAGAGACCGAAGGTCCGGATACCGTTTTTGGAAATCGTCTTGATGTGCCTTCGGAATCTCAAAAGCCATGGCCTCCTGAGGATAGGGCTTCTCGAGGTTGAGCATGATGCGCTCCAATTGCGGCTGAGGCACGATTTCGGCCAATTGACCACACACCGTGACCGTTTTCTTTAATAATAAAGGCGCCTTTTGACAGTCATAGGCTTGATTCGCATGAGCTGATGAGATCAAGAATGAGAGGCTAAGAAAAACTGTTTTCACCCATTTAGTCATTTTGTACCCACTGTTCCGTTGTCTTTAATTGAATCATGGTCTTGTTGCCACCGATTGCTTGAATGACTCCCTTCACGCAGAGTTCTTGCTGCAACAGTAAATTGATGCCGATAAAGTTTTTTGCGTGTTCATCAGGAATTTGAGCTGTGAAGGCATTCTCAGGGTACGGTCTGTCAAAATTGAGCCAACTTACCCCTTCCGTTCGTACATTCACTTCCGCCAGTTCGCCACACACGGTGACCTCTTTATCGATGTGCTGATGGGCAAGACTTGGTTCAATGACGAGAGGTTGCTGCCAGTAGAAGGTATAAATCACCGCAATCAGAGCGACCGTCACTACACCAATTGCCATAACCCATTTTGACTTTGTCTTGGGGCGTCGACTTGACGATAAGTAGTCAATAAGTTCAGTGCCCTTCGCCTGCACCTCTTCGGGCTTTACTTCAGTATCGATTTCGCGGTTGGGATTGAGACAGTGATTGACAATATGCACCGACGATAAAACCTGACGAATGCGTTGCAATAAGAGAGCGCGATTGCCGACATCGGGGACATGTTCGACTTCATTTCTAAAGTCTTTGATGGTATAGAGTGAATCCAACAGTTTCCGGTTTGCACTATCGGCAGCCCCTGCCAAGCTAGCATAGTGGCCTACATAGATCCGAATCAGTAAATAGGTGTCAAACTGCTCAAGTCCGTCTGTGGGGACAAGGTTGGAATTCCTACCCTTAAATAGAACAAAAGAAAGCTCTTCGAACCAACTCTCCCCATAAATTAAGGGGAGCCGTCGATTCAAATGACTCAGCAACAACGGACGCAAGTTTTTGATGATCCGATTGTTGAAGG
Source organism: uncultured Sutterella sp. (assembly GCA_937906995.1). GTDB lineage: Bacteria > Pseudomonadota > Gammaproteobacteria > Burkholderiales > Burkholderiaceae_F > Aphodousia. The sequence goes on along the minus strand of CALESB010000071.1, from coordinate 19,872 downwards.
CATCTATTAAATCCAAAAGTCTTAAGTCCTGAGGCATCTCTTAACCCATTACATATTTAAAACAAATTTTAGGTGATTCAGGCTTAAAGCGCTTCGTTTCACATCAATAGACCCTCCTTTTTTGAGGATGTTATCAAATTCTCAAATTTGTGAATTCTCCGAACCTCCAGACCTTCTTTACAGTAACGATAAGGAAAGGATCTCTAGAAAAAAGGGGAAACGGATGAGTAACGATCGAAATACCATCATCACCATTCGGCCAAAAGGTGAAAGTGCTTCTGCTGAAGATATTGTTGATTTTGCGACAGACGTGGCCATTGATTCCGTAGTCGGATTCTTTCAAGGTCTCGTGAATACCGTCAGCGATGTAGCGGATTGCGGAACCAAACTCTGTAAGGGTGATTTAGAAGGTAGCGGTCAAATTGTTAAAAACCGAGCTGAAGAATTCGTCAAGGGCACCATCGGTGCTGTGAGAAGTGGTGCAGCCGTGACCGAAGCAAGTTACGACGCTTTGGTTCACGGTAAAGATTTTTTGACCGAAGAGAATAAGGCCCATCTAACTCGCCTTTGTCAGCTTGGGATCTATTCTGCAGCTGCCACAACAGTATTAGCTGACAGCCATCCCGAGGGGACCGTTTGCTCCCTTGAGGGCGACGCATGTACCTTACCGGGAGTAGAAAACGGTGTTTTCATTGGCGATCAGTCTGACCTGAACACGCTGATTGCTGCCGGCGAAGTGGAGGGAAGTACACACGTGGATAACACCGAGATCTCCCGTAGCTCAGTTGCTCGAACGGACTTTTTGGCTGCGCACGGTATCGATGATACACAGGGCTATCAAGTTCATCATATCCAACCGCTCAGTGAAGGCGGCGCAGATACGCCTGAGAACATGGTGTTGATGTCATCGGAAGATCACTCTCAGGTAACGGCGGCCCATGCTGACTATTACGGTTGGAAACCGGCCGACAAAGCTTAATTCATCACTATTGGACAGAACAGTTATGCATAAAAATCCCAGCATCGATCAATTGCTTAAGGACTATTACAAGGATCAGGAGCTATTGGCACAGGATCCTGAGAGCTTATTGGAAGAAGAACTCTTCTACGGCCCGGAATTTGAACCCGCGCTCAAGCGCTGTCATGAACTTGGGCTCAATGAAGACGAAATGGAAATCTTGCACGAGATCTCCGGCGGGGATCAAGCTTTAGCTCAAAGTTTAGTCAATGACATCACAAAGTCCGGTCGCTAAAGGATGGGACAACTCAAAAAGGAACACACCATGGAAATGACAAAACACATCGAAAACGGTCTTATTGGTTTTGGCACAGCATTACGTTATCACAGTGATCGAGGGTTTGGCTTTGTTAGTAATGTTTTGGAAGACAATAAAGGCAGTTATTTTCTTCACATCTCTGTCGTGAAAAAGATGAGTGCTGAAAAGGCTCAGACGTTAGAAAACAACTTACAGCGCCTGACTAGGCATACGCGAGCCGAGGACAAACAGTATTTCTGGTATGTCTTTGAACCCACGATGAAAGGTTTGCAAGTGGTTCAGATCTTATCGGAAGACGAGGTTGAATCCTACAAGTCAGCGATTTGTCATCGATACGAACAACGTATTGAATCATTAAAAAAGAGAATCGGACTTCACTGTGATTCTGAACGTAGATTATTGAAAGCTTTAATGTCTGAAGACGAATTTAATGCTTTAGAAAGCGAAGCTCATACAAAAAACAAAGCCGAAGTCCGTGCCCAAAATATTATGGAGTATCTACAGTCGCTCAGTCTCAAAAAGCAACAATTGAAGGAAGAGGCTATCGACTTGGAAGAGCAAGAATTTCGGGCGCTAGTGGCCGAAATGCGTCCTTTGAATTTTAGAACCAGTAGTGAAGTGAGCCAATACATTACTCAACACTATCTAGGTCGCAAATACTCGCATATTTCCGGACATCTTCATATGCAAAATATAGAAGGTCAAGAGTACATTTTTGATGGCGGAATAAAGTCTAAATGGTACGCACGCTTATGTTCTGAACTTCAGTTGACGGATAGACGGTCCGGCGCCATTGTGACTGATTTTGAGTCCTACGCCGATATCAAGTCAAAAAAATAAGCCATGCGGGGAAGCTCCTTATCGGAGCTTCTTTTATCAGTTTGTATGCTGTTCTGACGTCTATCAATACCTCTGAAAAAGACACAGAGTACGATAGGTATAACGATCAGATTAAACAGTAAGGAGATTGATTATGGGGAAACACTACTTAAGATCTTTGCAAACTCAGATGTTCTCATTTGTATTCTAAAAAATCATTTATGTTTTCTTCTGAGAAAAATTAAAGATGAAAAACAAAAGGGACCCTCATTTATAAAAAACGGAATTTTTAAATATAAAAAGTTGATTTTAAGTCGTTCAGTTCTGGAGAAAATTTATGGCATACGAAACCTCAAAAGAAATCCGTCAAATTCGATTAATTGAAAAATATTCAACATTATTAAAAGATCATCAGTTAACGTATTCATTACTGCCAGCTAAAAATATGGCCCAATATTATTGGGGAGGAAACGTAAAATCTACCATTTGTATGCTCAGACACATCGGGGATTTGCCAAAGGACAGACAGGAGGTGATCAGTCGGCGATATAAAGGATTGATTAAAAAAATCCGACATATGCGCAACGGCATAAAGAAAAAAGGGGATTGGTGGAAAGAAGACGTTATTTTGGGTGTATTTGCCGAAACCATTTATAACGACAATACTTTTTTTGTGGATGTTTACCAACCTCAAACAGAGGAAATGATGGCGATGGTGCCTGCAATGCAGGCTTTGGCAAAAATCGAAAACCGAACTTTGGATGATTTAAAAGCTTTTGGAAGACTCTTCATCAAGATTGAAAATAATAAAACGGTTTGGTTAGACCTCATCTTCATGGCGGTGCAATTACGCCTAAATTATGAATTGCGTCTTTTCATTGCCGCTAATGAACCGAGCAAGTATTTCCAGCATCAAACCTTCCAGTTTGAAGACTGGATGATTGACATGGTTCGTGAGGGGATTGATGACGAAGAGTGGGAAGAGGAGTCTTCTGAACCAACCGAAAGTCAGCCTCATGATCATGAGAAGAGAGATATTTTTCTCGAGGATTCTCAACCAGAGAAGGAAAATAAATACGAAGATGTGACTTCCCAAGTGACTGAAATAAGCCAAACGCCTATTGCAGAAGATAACTCACAAGAAGAGTCGGTTCGAGTGGTATTTGACCGTCAATACAACATACCGGTTTTACCAAAGTGTCAATCAGAAGTCCGTTACCTTGGCTATGTGCAGTCGAGTGGAAATACTTTCCGAAATTTTTACCCTATTGCAGAGTTCTATAACGATTCACTCATCCCCATTGATTCCGAGCAATTAAAACAAGCTTATCCGCAATGGGGCGCTTTTAATCTTAAATATCAACGCACTCACATGCAACGTGAAGGGGCATTGTGCGTGATTGACTTTGATCATACGGAAATCCGAGACAACCCTGGTCCCAACGGTCATGTCCGTACAGACTTTTCCAAGTGTATTGACTTTGACACCGTCTATTTCGACAAGCGCTTTCATTCTGCTGCCGAGGTAGGCATTCACTGGGTGGTTTATCCGAAGGATGCTGAAGCCATTAACTTTGATAAAACCTTTAGTGTGAAAATGACGAACACCGGTGAGGATGTTCTCGGCATGCATGCTGACGGCGAAATGGTTCTTGTCAAAGTCGGTGACTATTATCTTGGCCCCGTTAAATTGCGTGAAAACGTCCGCAAGCAACTTTATGTTGATTTCAGTGGGATAGCTGTCAATAGCGTGGTGCCAGGCTTTTTGTCTCAGGAGTCTGCTCTTCGGGCATTTAATTTCTATATGGGAGACACAGAGCGTGGCAATCCTTTCGTAAACCTCATGTGTGCCGAGACGGCTAAAATGAAACCCGTACTCGTTGACATGCTCGATGACGTTGCTCTGTTACGCCGAGTCACAGAGAATGCTAAGCCTGTTGACGGTCACTTCGACGAGAAGCTAATCCGTCGCCTTGACACCGATCACCCAGCAATCAATGAGGCCCGTATGCTCAGATTGGAAAGAGCCATACGCCAAAGCGACCAAAAGAGAGAAAACCGTCAGGTGATTGCTGATCTCCTTTATCGGATGTTGGTAGACAATCGAGAGGCTTTCTATGAAGAGCTCGTAGAATGCGTAGCTCAGGACGAATTATTGGCACAAGCCTTCGCTGACAAGGCTCTCGTTCTTGAGAAAATCCGTCAGAAAGAACAAGACCTTCGTAAGCATATTTATGAGGCAGAAGAATCACTTGCAGTAAAGAATGCCGACAACGCTAAACAAGATGAACGGGCAGCTAAACTGCGCGAAGAAGTGAGATCTCTTCTTAATGAGCGCGGAGAACTCATCCAAACAAACCAGCTTTTAAACGAGAAAGGTCCCATTCTCCGTCAACTCCAGCGGATCGACATCACCCTGCGTGAACACAAGGAAGAAAATGAAAAACTGGAAGTTTTGCATGCTGAGTTGATGAAGAAACTCAATGAAGCACATGCAAAAGCCGAATCTTTTGGTGACGATATCTTGCCTGGCAAACTTTCGCAGGCGGTATCCGTTTGGAATGAACGTGAGGAAGAAGCGAGGATTGACAAAATTGCTCAAGCTGTTGCCAAACTCGACTACCAAGCTCCTCATGGGAAGGAACTTGTCGATCAGCTAGTTGAGGCAATACAGGTTGAACGTCGTTACGACTACAACGAAGTGGTCAATCTCTACATTTCAATCGTACAGAATTTCCTAACGGTATTCTCTGGAGAACCAGGCTCCGGTAAGACAAGCATTTGTCATATTCTTGCCCACACACTCGGCCTCGACAGTTTTGATAAACGTCTGGGCAATGCGTTGACAGAACGCATCAGTGCCAATCGTTTTGTAATGGTTCCGGTGGAATACGGATGGAATACCAAACGGGATTTCATTGGTTACTGGAATCCGTTGACACACCGATTTGAATCTCCCGATCCTAAACGCTGGCTTTTATTTAAGAGACTTGATCGAGAAGCAAGATCGGAAGTTGGCTCTCGCTATCCGGCAATGATGCTTCTTGACGAAGCCAATCTTTCTCCAATGGAATACTATTGGAGCGACTGGATGCGTCTATGTGATAACTTCCATGAGAGTACGACTGTGACACTGTGGGATAAAGCTCCAACAATGGTTCCTCAGACATTACGGTTTGTGGCAACAATCAATAATGACTCGACTACAGAACCGCTGTCACCTCGATTGATTGACCGTGCAATGGTGATCAGCCTTCCGGAAGACCGTGAGACAATGGTTGGAGGCAAGCTCTGCGAAAGCTATCCTCAACCTGTTCCCTGGCATGTGTTGCAAGAAACTTTTGGCGCACGGGATTTGAAGAAAAATAAAACATTGGTCACAGAAGTTCTGTCCGGGATGGAAGAACTGGGCAAAAAAGCAGGTATTCGTCTGTCTCCTCGTTCTCGTAGTCAAATGATGAATTACATCTCAGCAGCTATGGATACATTTAATCCCAACGGGAAGAAGGCTGTTTGGGAAGATGCCGTGGACTTTGCCCTTTTGCAAAAGTTCTTGCCACATATTAATGGCACTGGAGACGGTTTTGCTATTCACTTGAATGACATGCTTGAGTTCTGCCAAGCCCATTGTATGAATCGTACCGCAACGCGTATTGAGCAAATCATTGAGAACGGTCGTGAAGCGATGGACTGTTATCGGTTCTTCTAGTTTGGGAGGTGTCTTATGATGGAAAGCGGACTGACGCTTGTCATTCGACAGCCGGACTCTGAAGCTATCCGACTTGAGCTTTATAAGGAAAAGCAAATTCTGCGTGAGGAAGACCTTTCTCCGGACGCACGCTGTATTGATAGTGAGAAAAGCGTTGAAATGCACCTAGAGGGGCTTGAGCTCGATGAGGAGCAGTGTGCACTCGTAAATGTCTGTCTCAATGAGACAGTCATTGCTAGTGCCAGCTTACATAAAGGGGAGGCTGCAGTGATTCCTGTCTGGGATGTTCGAGATCGACGATTGCGTGAGTCTCCGTTCAACGACATCATCGGGGTAGCCCATCTTTCGCTTAATCTGTCCTTAGCAATAGGCCAACGTGAGGTTTATTACACCGATGTGGTTCCTGTATCAATAAAAAATGGTGTCATCGGAGAGAATTTGCTTGCTATGAGCGAGCGAGTAAGTAAACTTGCGCGACTTCTCTTCAAGGGTGACGATGTCCTAGCGACTCAACGCCAAGGACAAGACCCTTTGGAACTTTTAAATGATACAGTAAGACTCTATGATCGCCACTATACATGGTTTAGAGAGCAGGCGAAAACACGACTGACTACGACAATGCGTGAGCGAAGCATCGAAAAACTAACGCAATTGACCCCTGAAGCTACTCGCTGGATTGCTACGCATCCTGGAGAATTACAACCCACACAGCAGGGTTTAGGTATTCGTGCCAAAGGAAAAAGTTGGATGCCTCGGCATGCTTTAGTAAAAACCGTGGCACCCTCTCGTGACATTATTGAAAATCGCCAGATTGTCGCTTTTCCAATGCTATTAGCTACCGAGAGTCTGAGGTTGGCTGCTCGCTATGAAAATCTCAGAGAACAAACGGGCGAACTCACCAGCCTTAAAGATTTGCGCCTAAAAGCCCTTTGTCCTGCCGTGGCTAAGAAAGTGGAAGCCTTTCGTGCTATTGCAACACGGTTGAAGCGATTATCTCTTCTTTACCGTGAAGCGCTCGGTGTGAAGGCTGAGAAACTGCACACCTTGCCACCAGTGACAACACTCTACCTTCAAAGTGCACCGTATCGGATGATGTACGACGCTATGCGACGCTGGTTCAGCAAATCAGACGAAAGCGATATTGAAGTCATGGAAAAAAGACTGGCATCGGTTACGGGATCGCGTCTTTATGAATACTTTACTCTTGTCAATCTGCTTGAGGGGTTCCATCAACTGGGTTTTGAGGATACTAATCGATCCTACTATGCTTACAAGGAACTTGAAGAAGGTAATGTTAATGCTGAAGTATCACTCGTCAACACGTTTGAAATGAAGAAAGATGGTGATATTGTGCGAATCTGGTATCAACCCGTCTTGATTTCCGACAGCGACGGAAGTGAAAACGGGATTGGTCTTTTTCGAACGTCGGGCTGGTCACCTTCTAGCCGTGGTTTAATAGCTCATCACAAGACAGAGGAAGCCTGGTATACACCAGACTTCGTGCTCGAATTTGAGCATGAGGGTCACTCTGCCTGGGCAATTTGCGACAGCAAGTACACGACTCTGAGACGGGCTCAAGAAAATTATGTTCTTACGCAAGCGTTCAAATATTTCACGACTGTTGCAGCCAGTGACGGAGAGGATGTCTTTGCTGGACTTTGGCTTTTCTGTGGTCGCCCTGAAGAGCAGGAGGAGAGAACAAAAGAGGGCAGTATCTTTGATGTCGTGGAAAAACAAGGAATGCGCTCTGTCCCGGATATTCAAGTAGTAAGACTTACGGGGTTAGAGAAAAATGAATCACATATGGCTGCAGTGATACTTGACGCAATGTGTTCAGCTTTGAATTAACTTAATAAAACAGTGGTACACCATAGATATTATCGCTGGTGTACCATTAAATTTATCTACTAACTTAACGGTAAAGTCGAATCTGAAGATAACTCTTTAAGTGACAAGGCCATAAGTTGTTTTTCGTAATCGCGGTAGACTGGATTGTAATTAAAGAAACACTCTATTTTTGATTCTAATTTATGCAAATCAATTTTGTGTTCATTTCTTTTGATTTCAGCAAACACAATTCGCTTTGTCACACTGTTAATCGCAATTAAATCAATTTCATTCTCGCCTTGTTTATCCCACCAAGGACCAACGGAAGTAAATAGGCCAAGGTTAGCAAAATGCCGACGGTAGAGTCGTTCTAAAACTCTACCGGACCATGGGACGTAGCCGATTTTGATGGCTTTTTGTAAAGCCTGAGTACGGCTAGACTGAAGCATCTTAATGTTGGGGAGACAGAAGGTGTACCAAAAATCCAATAATTCATCGGTTAATTCATAGCGCGCTCTTTTACGTTTGGCACCGTTTTCTGCTATAGGTTCAACGGCTTCTATTAAACCATAGAGGTTTTCTAGCTTGTATAAGTGCCCGGAGATGTCCACGTTAAAAGCGGTAACGAGGTCTGCTCGTTTGGTTCTACCTTGTGAAATGGCCATAAGAAGTTCATTCATAATAGAGGCATTACCTTTGAATTCTGCCGCAATCATGAGTTGAGCTTCAGAGACAAGACCTGAGTTAAATTGAATGGCTCTCTCTAGCATGGCTTCAAAGGTAAATGCACCGGAACTCAAAAATGTCTGGACATATTGGGCAACACCGCCGGTAAAAGCATACAAAGCAAGAAGATCGTCACCAGTGAAGTCGGATTTGTAATCGTTAAATATCTCTTTTAAAAGATCGGGCAAGAAGGGAGATAGGCGAATAAACGCGTTTTCTCTGGCAAAAAGAGGTGCTTTCCCATTTTCGAAAATCTCTCGCATGCTACTGGCAACTGAACCACATGTAACAATGAGGATTCGTGATTTTGTGTGATAACGATCCCAAAGTTTTTGTAGGGTATCAAAAAAAGAAGGCTCAACGGTACTAAAGTTTTGGAACTCATCGAACACCAAAGTAATAGGCCGTCTTTGTGCTTCAGAAAATACAAGTTGCAGCGCCTGTTCCCATGTATTTATTGCCAAGGGATAGGGAATGCTAAGGGCAGACTTAATCTCATCGACAAAATCCGTTAAATTGCTGTTAGATAACTGTGAGGCAATATAGGTGGAGATCGTCGGCATAGCTGTGCTGTTGGGTAAAGCTTCTTCAATTAGACGGGTTTTCCCGATACGACGTCGACCTGTAACGACCACAAAACGACTGATACCACGATCTCTTACGTCTGCTTGGAGCTGATGCAAGAGTTCTAATTCTTGTTTTCTACCGTAAAATCGGTTGCCTATTGTTGCAAAGTCCATGCTGAAATCTCCTCAATAATCACTTCACTATAGAGTTAATTTACAGTACTGTCAATAAGCGTACTGATAGTAATCTTATTATTTGTACGCTAAATTGTTGAAGCCAGTTATAAGAAAGTTCTGACCGAGTGTATGTTCAATTTTTTTGGCGCCATACCAAAGCTGTTAAGGATCGAAGGAGAAATCAGGTGTTAGAAACCACTAAAGCCTATATATAGGAAAGTTAGGCATAACCATCCATTGAGAAGTATCGAAATGACGCATTAGTGTTAGCTAAGCTTGAGAATAAGAAATGAGAGAGGTAGAGAATTCTAAAGAGGTTCTTCATTACTTCATTACTTCATATTGTGAAATTATAGGACATAAACTTATACTTAAATAGCGTATTTGAAGTGGGGAAAAGGAGAGGGTGTGTTCAATCCAATTACAGAGTTATTTTTAGATTTTATGATCATCGTAGTGGCGGTCTGTTGTCTAATCATTTATTTGATGCCTATGATTGTGTTTTTGTTTACGCCAGCACGACCAAGATCAAAATTAATTGAAGATGAAGATGTCCTTGAGTTTAGCCGTCGTCGAGTAAGAAAAAGTGAAATAGACTCGACCGACGAAGATGTCAGCGTGATGGAAATTAATAGAAAAGGAACAAAGAAAAGTTCTTTATATTCGCCGAAAACCAAAGCGTAAGAATTGACCAAGTATCCCATATCTTGGATCTGATGATGTACTGGTTTGTGCTGATTAATTAGTACAACACTCGCACTTTAAAGAATAGGTATCTCACGCCATTTAAGAAAAGGAAAGAAATAATATGGATGTAGAGTGTTCGAACAAATAAGGGGAGCATGATGCTCCCCCTTTCACAAGTGCCGTGAGGTAAAAGTAATTACTTGATAACCTTCACCGTGTCCATCGTAGCAATGCGTTTGTCACCCACATAACCGTAGAGCCAAACATCATGGAACGCGCCAGCTAAGAGGTACTTGGAGACATCCTTTTGTACGAATGTTAAAACGGCGTCCTTCTTGCCGTCACCGTTCATATCCTTGAACGTTACCTTGGTTGCTTGACCTAAGGCATCAGCCATTAAAACGCGATTCTTAACGTTGGCACGGCTTGCGCCTAACCAAATCTTCTTAGGATCGATCTTGGAAACATTCAAAGACTTAGAACCGTAAAGCACGACATCGATCGTCTCAGAGCTCTTCGGGTCGATCTTATCGGCGAGGATCGTCATCTTGTACGGAGAGGCTTCAGCATAGCGCTTAGCCATGGCCACTTCACCGTCACGCATCATGCGAACGTTGTACTCATGAAGATAAGCGGCTGCCTTGTCTTCCGAAATCTTCATTAGGCGAGCTGCTTCCTTAGCTGTGGCAGGTAACGTTGCACCCAACTTGTCTTCCAGAGACTTCACATACTTGAAGTTTGCCTTAACGTCATTGCGTTGGAAGTCATGAACGTTAGCATTATTGATAAACGTCCAGACGGGCCAGTCAGCGTTATAGCTGAAGTTTTCACTCGTTCCCTTGAAGTGTTCAGCCGTTGCCTTATCCCAAGTCATGAAGCCAAGGTTTTCTGCGGGTTTGGCCAAGGGGAAGAACGGAATAAATGGTGTTTCGCAAGGACGAGACAAAGCACGGTAACCGGCGATTAAGAGCGGATTGTCGTTGAGTTCATAAACAGCTGCTTCGTGTGTTGTTGCGCGGCAAATACCCAAACTCGTAGAGTGAGACCAGTTCGGATCTTGATCGTTCATGCCTTCTTCATGTAGGCGCAACACTTCCTTGACTTCTTCAACACCAAATTTCTTCTTCGGCGTAACGCTGTACGGGAACTTTTCTGGATCCGTAATGTTCAAACCTGCAATGTACTTCCAACCAATATGGTTACGCATATAGTTGAAGTCAGCTGCACGGCGTTCAGCTGGAGCTACGGCTACGCGGTAGTTAAAGTCGTTATAAACACCTTCCTTAGCGGGTTTGTAGCGACCATTCTTAATGGCGCGTTCAATCATACCCGGAGCAACAATAACGTTTTCCTTATCGGTTGCGTCGACCTTGTCCATCATGAAGTTGTTCGGGATAAAGACCACTTCGTTATCCTTGACGCGACGAGCTACCCAAGTATTGCCTTGGTGAATAGCAATTTGCCAAGCTTCCTTGGCATCGGCGATCGTGTACGTACGACCATCGGCAAAGTAACCATACTTACCTAAAAGGTCGATAGCGATGTCAACAGCATGGCGAGCACTGGTTGCGCGCTCTGCCATCAAGCGACGAATACCGTAACCGATACCGCCGTCTTTCAACGGCATACGATCGTCATCATAAATGCCAGAGCAGTTGTTAGATACGATGACTACGCCGTTTTCATTGACAAAGCCATCGGAGAAACTGGCGCCTTTGGGGTTATAAGTTTGAGACCAATAGAATCCGAACGTTTTGTCAACTTGAGGGATTTCCGCAGCAGCTTCTTCAAATTTAATCTTTTCGCCCTTCTTATGAGTGGCTGCAGGAACCCAATATTGAGCCGTGAGAATGCGACCACCATTATCCTCATTGTGACCGACAATGATGTTGCCTGTCTTACTGACGTCTTTACCGACAATCATGGTGGTACAAGCCGAAGCGTTGAAAGCCAAACCGGCTAAGGCGAGACCGGCTGCCAACACGGAAAGTTTAATACGACTCATAGGGCAAACTCCTCCAGAAAATGTGAATCAGAAGGCTTAGACAATGAATCTAAGTCATTTATTATTTTAGGACGGAAGTGGGGTTATGGCATGACGAATAGGGGATTACCTCGGGGTAATCTTACCCTTAATGGAAAACCCCTCATAAAAAGAAAGCCTCAAGAATTTTTAAATGACGCTACTGACGCGTAATATGCATAGTGGCTTTCGTATCAGGCATCGTTTCTTGGCGATGGTTTACAAAGATGCAGTTATCTGTTGAGTTGTTTGAAATTTGAGAAATGTCCCGACGCATTATTATTAAAGGCCAAGACAAAACCGACAAAATAGAGGTGCTCTACGTCAATGGGCATTATGTACGCATTAAATTTCGTAATAGCAGTAAGACGTATACCTATCGTACGGAATCTGTCAAGATGATTGAGACAGCGCAAAATGAATGCTATATGGCTGAAGTGATACTTGGCGCAATGTGTTCCGCTTTGAAGTAATTCGCGCCGAAGGTGATGGACAAAAAACAAAACAAGGTTAGGCGAGCTTATATTTGTCCCATTGCTAATTTACTTATTACGAGAAATATCGTAATATACATTACGATATTAATCGTTACGAGATTTGCCGATATGGAAAATCCTTTTAAATTTGGAACAATAGTCCAAGAACCCTACTTCACAGACAGACGTGAAGAATTTAAGTTAATCTGCGAAATTATAAATTCCCCCAATCATCTCATCTTGATTAGTCCAAGACGATTTGGCAAAAGCAGTCTCATAAAAAAGGTTCTTTCCAACGTTGAGCGACCTTCCATTTTCATTAATGTCCAGCAAGCTGACAGTGTTGCTGATTTAGCTCGTTTAATTGTCAGAGAGACACTTAAATCTTTTCCATTGGAACGAATAAAGCACTTTTTGAAAAACTTTAGAATCGTACCGATTATTTCGGTCAATCCTATGACGAATGGTGTTGATGTCTCTTTTTCGGCCTCTGCTAATGCATCGACTCTGCTAGAAGACGCTTTAGGACTTATCGAGTCGATAGGAGATGAGAAAAGACGGTTGATCGTTGTCTTTGACGAATTTCAAGAAATCATGCAACTTGATAAGGGAATTGACAAGAAACTCCGCGCGATTATGCAAGAGCAACGAAATGTGAACTTCGTGTTCCTAGGCAGTCAAGAAAGCATGATGACTGAAATTTTCGAAAAGGTTAAATCACCTTTCTATCATTTTGGCCAACTCATGTACCTTAAAAAGATTCCTTATGAGGACTTTTTGGCTTATTTGGTTAATGGCTTTCAAGCTATAAATAAGGTAAAGCCAGAGAGCCTAGCCAATGACATCCTCGCTATTACGGCTTGCCATCCCTATTACACGCAACAACTAGCGGCCTGCGTTTGGGATATGCTGACTTATGATAAGCTCAAAGATTCTTCTAATCCTGCGCAAGCAGCCATGGAACATTTAGTGGCTATACACGACCTTGATTATGAGCGTTTATGGGTAACTTTTCCAAGGACCAATCGACGGATACTGAAAGAATTGGCTGCTAGTGCCAAACTTAGTGACAACAACCAATTCGCTACCAGTACTACCTATTCGGCCGTTAGTCGCTTAATGAAATCGGGTTATGTGATTAAAACTGACTCGTTTGAAATCGAGGATCCCATTTTCAAAAAATGGATTAATGAAAGGCAAAATTAATATCTGTTTAGGCCTTGAAATCCTTGTTGACGTTCTCTCCCTCGTAAACGGCGGAGAGAACGTCAATTATCCACAAAATCTGTGGATATCTCTTGAGGAATTCTAGATATGGGGGTTAATTGGTGCTGAATTCAAGAACATCGCTGTTATCTAAAGCAAAAAGGTCATCACTCGCGCGTAACTTTTCGCAGCTCTCGATGACCTTTCTGAAGGCTAATGCCTTTATAAAGTCAGTCTAAATTCTGAGCTATTACCATTCATGATGAATACGGTGATGAGTTTGCACCGGACTCTCGAATCATATGACTAACCAAGCCTACTGTAAAATAGGTCGTTGTTTTTTAACCAGTAATTTAAAGTGATCATCTATCTGATGATTATTGATCATTTATTTAGAGATTGTACAAAGCGGAATTTTGTTTTAGCTTCATTTTATGAAGCATTCTGTCAGCATTATCAAAACAACGAGATAAGCGTGTGATACCATTTAACTCTCATCATTTTTTCGAATAAGAGAATCAAACATGGGTAAGGTTAGTGTAGAACTTTTAGCTGTTAAAGAGCTGCTTGCAAAAAATCTAAACATTCCTAATTATCAAAGACCGTATGTTTGGGATGAGAAACAAGTTTTGCAGCTTTTAGATGATATTTGGGAAAATTGCTGTGCAGATAAGAAGGAATATCGCATAGGAAGCGTTATTCTTCATAACAACAATAAAGAGCTAGATATCGTCGATGGACAACAGAGAATCACAACGCTATTGATTATTTTAACGCTGTTAGAAGAACGAATTGTTATTACAGACACGAATGAAGTTATAGATCTCACATATACTCATACAGAATCTCAGAAACATATTCGGGACAATGCTATAACGATTGATACATGGATGGCTGAAAATGCTGATAAAAAAGTATTTGCTGATTTTTTAAAAAATAAGTGCAAGTTCGTAGTTATCACTGTTGAAAAATTATCTGAAGCATTTCAAATGTTTGAATCTCAGAATGGAAGAGGAAAGGAACTTGAAGCATACAATTTGCTTAAAGCTTATCATCTCCGTGCCATGGAGGATGACAGCCAAAATGAGAAGATTCATTGCGATGTGCGATGGGAAAGAGCCACTAGAGATCGTGTGTATGATGGGTATGTTGATTTGATCAAACAGGTTATGGACGAGCAGTTATACAGATCTAGATTATGGATGAAAGGTCAGAGTGCAGGAGAGTTTTCCAAAAAAGAAATTGATAAATTTAAGGGCTTTTCAGTGAAAGATACACCAGCTCGATACCCCTATCAAAATAGGCACTTTTTCTTCTGGAGGAATTTGAATAAATATCAAAAGGAAGTTGAGCAAGATCCAAAAATTAGAAACCAAACTTCAGAGCATGAAATTTCATCTTATTGCACTATAAACCAAACCATCATTGATGGTAAGCCTTTCTTTGACTACGTCGAGACATATGTAGGACTCTATAGGAAGCTTTTTGTGGATTTGGCTCCGACTCCATTTGAATCTGATGAATTAATTAGTTTTAAAAAATTTTATTATCAATACTGTCTATGTTATTCAAGTACTAATGATTTTGAAAATGATACACGATCGAAGCCTTTTGTTTTCCAGGCGACTGGGGCAGCAAGAAGAACAGGGGACGGGTACTTAAGAGAATTGTATAAGTCTGCACTCCTAGCAATTTTTGATAAGTTTGGAGAGGAGGGGTTAATAAAATATTATGTAATTCTTTATAAAATTATTTATGTAACTAGAGTAACAAAACCCTCTGTGAGATATACAACTGTTTCTCACTTAGGTAAGGATTTGGGTATTTTTGAAAAAATTGAAAATGCGAAGTCTCTGTCAGACCTTAGACATTTTCAAAAATTATTAATGGATAGAAAGATAGAAATGGATGAGGAATTGGAGAAAAAGGCGAAAAAGGATAATGAATTGGGAAAAAATGCCGATAAGAATAGTAATCAACCGGAAACTTTACCAGGAATCAAATTCATTAGCACTTTCATTAAGTCATAGAAGGTGGATGATATGGAGCTCAATTGCACACAAAGTATTAAAGAAATATTCTCAGAAAAAAACGAATATGTAATCCCTTTATATCAACGTAGTTTTACATGGGGAAAGACACAAATCGTTCAGTTGCTTCATGATATCTATGACGCTAAGAGGTCGGGAGATGATTATTTCTTGGGTACATTGACAGTAAAAAGACGTCTCGATAATAAACTGGAAGTCATTGACGGTCAGCAACGTTTAACTGTTTTAAGTCTCATTAAAAGAGTTTTGAGTGATCCTACTGATCCATACAAAAATCGACTTTTCTATGATTCACGCCCTGAAGTATCAAAGTATCTATCGATGAAAGAAGCTTATGATAAGTTAAATAGCGTTCCATCATCGGTTCTGCCATTGGTAAATGCAACAGAATTTATTCAAACTGCACGACTAGATGCAGAACAACAATCTACTTTGATTACTGAAGATGAAGGATTTGCATCATATTTTAATGACAAGGTCAAACTCGTTGTTGTTGATATCCCTGAGGATACGGATGTTGCCGCTTATTTTGAAATAATGAACAATAGAGGTCAGCAGTTGCAGAAGCATGAGATCTTAAAAGCCAAGTTAATGGAGAAGATTGAGGATATTAGTCAACGAAATGAGTTTGAAAAGATCTGGACTGCGTGCTCCCAGATGGATAGGCCTATTCAAAAAAACTTTACTTCACCAAATGATAAAAAATCTTATTTTGGCGATAACTATACATCGTTTAAATTTTATGAATTAGGCTCGAATAAAGAGTCTGACAATGCTGCATCCGAGAATTACGATATTACAAAGTTAAGTGAACTCGTCAATACAAGAAATAATGGCATCAAAGGCAAAGGAAACAATGGCAAAGGAAACAATGGCACGGAAACCGGTAACGATAGCTCTGAGTTTCGTGACACCGAATCAAAAAATGCAATTATTGATTTTCCTAATTTTTTGATGCATGTATTAAAAGCTCAAAAAGATGAATTTTCATTGGATTCTAAATTTTTATTGGAATCAATTCCTGAGAGCGTGACAGAGGCCGAGGTAAAGGATTTTATTCGTAAACTGTTTTTTGCCAGAGTGTGTTTTGACAGATTCGTGATATTTACCATTCCAGATGATAATAAGGAGGATGGATTTAAATGGGCTTTAGAAATGCCTTTTTATTCCGGCAACTCCAAGTATTTTAAAAATACATTCTCAAGTAAGCATCAGCAGAGAATAATTCGAGCTCAGTCACTATTACAAGTGAGTTTTAGCAGTAGGGAATATAAAAATTGGTTATTTGAATTAATCAAATACTTCTTTGAATTCTATAAGGACAAGGAGGATAAGCTATTTTTAGAGGATATTGGTGATCAATACCTTAAATATATAGATGCTTACCTCTATGACTACTATGTCAAACTAGTTAAAAAATTGAAGATTTCCTTTAAAGGTCGTTATTCCCAAGGGACAAATACTCCGCATTTCCTATTACATTTTATTGATTATTTATATTGGGTTACGCATGAGAGAGGTACCGATATCCCAGATTTATCCGATGAATTAAAGAAGAAAATTCAGGACTTAAAAGATTTTGACTTTAAATATTGGAATTCTGTAGAACATCACCTCGCAAAAGAATATTCAAAAGACGTGAAGGAACTAAATGTAGGTGATGAACAATTAGATTTGTTAGGTAATCTTTATTTGATTAGCAGAAGCACGAATTCTCGTTTAAGTGACCGATCTCCTAAAGAGAAGGTGGATCGTTTTAAGTCTTCTACCATGGGGATGAATCGACAAGTCATCTATAAAATAACTACGGAAAAAGGGTGGACAGGGGACGAAATTGTCCAGCATTACAAAGAAGTTGTAGAGCTTTTAGAAAATGCACATAACATTTTGGATGTAGAGAAAAAAGAGAGTTAGTAAGGGTAAAGGGCAATGGGTGCCTTATGGCTTCATTGTCCTTGAATTTCGGTAAAGACAATTCAGCTAAGAAAAAAATGAGTTTTATGAGTAAAAATTCCGTAGAGTGTGTCGAAAAACCCAATTATTCAACGCAACATAATAACTCTAATGTTGAATAAAATATTAATCTTGCCTACCTAATTGGAGTTCAGACTGTTGACGGCATCAAAATACGATTCTTATCTTCTATTTGAGCCCACGTAGTCAATTTTTATTGTGTTCATAGCCGGCACTTTGCATTTTCGTAAGCTTCTGAACGCTCTCTTTTCCCTACCGCTAGGACAAGAACAACTATTCGTCCATCGTCGACCTGGTAAACCAGGCGATAACCCAAGGTTCGCAGTTTAATTTTGTAGCAATTTGGAAGCCCAATAAGACGATTAGCTTCAATCTTTGGATGTTGCAAAACTTCAGCTAATTTTTTCTTAAAGGCAGTTTTTACCGTATTGTCGAGCTTATTCCATTCTTTAAAAGCACTTGGTTTAAATTCAAGCGAATACGACATCAGAGGTCCTCAAGATTAACCGCTATAGCACCGGGTTCAGCAAGACGCTCACGAGCAACTTTAATTAGTTCTTGATCTTCCTCGCTCATTAAGACTTTTTTGACTGGAATTTTGCCAGTTGCTGCAACATATTCTAAAGTGGCTTGGCAAAGTTCAGAAACAGACATGCCATGAGCCTCAAGAATTGGTTTAGCCATATTTTTAATGTCGTTATCAATACGAAATGAAATTGTTCCTGCACTCATTTTGTGGCACCATCTAATGTTTGTAATACATCTGTATTACATTGTATAGAACTAATTTTCTCTGTCAAGCATTATGCGATCTCTATTATTCTCGTTTAGCGTCTTTTGTATACTTAGGCAAACATCAAAAATGCTAAAAGGCCTTATCAGAAATGAATCCAACAAGGCCTCGTTTTTTAATTTATAGGTAAATTAAATCAATAACTTACCAAGCGTAGCGTACGCCAACCGTAGCACGCCAGTCTTCGTCTAAAGCGCCACCCGACGTACGTTCAACATCAGCCCAAACATATGTGCTCTTTGTGAGATTCAAATTGGCACCAATACCGTATTCAACCCACGTATCCTCTCCGTCGATTTCATACACGTTGGTTGCAGATCCGTTTTGTCCACTGATCTTAGAATCACCTAAGAATTCATGAACAGCAGACGCACGAACGTAAACATTGCCCCTATCAGAGGGACACTTCAAACCTGCAGCAAAGCCCAAGCGACCCATTAAGCTATTCACAGAGTCAACTTCATAGGAGGCGGTACCTAACTTGAGATTTTCGCTGTTGACATAGCTGTAGGTCATTTCAGCTTGCGGTTCAACGTAAAGCATATTGTTAACGTCAAAACGCCAACCCACTTCACCGGAAACACCTAAAACAACATTATCCATCGTACCCTTGTGCTTACCGTCGACCATCATGTCGGTATCTGCCGTTCCCATACGACCGATGACGTCAAAGAACATTCCGTTATCAAACATCTTCGTACCGTACATGGCAATGCTATAGGCTTTCATATCAGCATCGCCACGGGCGTATTCGGCGTCACTATCGGTGTAACTGAAAGCCACACCCATACGAGCGGAATCCGCTAACGGAACCGTATCAATACCGACTTGGATCGTATTGAATTCGTTCTTTAAGCCACCTTCACCCGTGAGCTTACCGCCGTCGTAACGAGCCCAAACACCATGGGTACCTTCCGTCGTGCGGATGTCACCCAAGCGCTTACGAACGTCGTTCAGCATGATACGGTTTAAAGCTAACGGGGCAGCAGAAGCCAATTCCAATGAGGATTGCATCAAGGTATTAGGGGCCACAGAACTTACAACACCCGTGCTATCGAATATCGTTTCACCGTTTACCAAACCTTCCTTGGCATAACCCGTAACCGTTAAGCCGGCACCGGATACTGATGCCATGGCCTTCTTTGCCAGTTCTGGGGTTACGGCGTCGGCAGACTGGACCATATCAACCTTAATTTTTGCTTTGGATGTCTCATCCTTAACTGTTAAAGAACCTAGTTTTTCTGAAGCGATGTCAATTTTGACCGTACCGTTGCCGTCAAGTTTGTTCGCAGTAACAGCGTGACCATTAGTATCGATGGTAGAGTCGATCATCTTAACTTCCGTCACGTCACTATCACCAGTGACCGTCCATTGGCTTCCACCCGTAAAGGCCAAAGAGGTACCCCCTGTTTCTGCAACCCCCTGGTTAATGACAGCACCCGTAAACGAAGAGCCAGCCCCATTAAAGGTAACGTCTACCATACCAGTGCCATTTTTATAATTGACGTGGATTGGAACCTATAAGGCAGGACAGCCACTATATCTAAAGGAAGGATCCTTT
>CALESB010000070.1 GCA_937906995.1 uncultured Sutterella sp. | reverse complement strand
GTCGCTATGTGCATGGCTTGGACTCCAAGGTGTCCAAGAAATCCATACCATTACATTTGCCATATCAAAAAAAACCTTTTCTGTTCCTCCGTAAGCATTAACAACTCGCCACAAATTTACAAGAACAACTTTAGTCATGATGTGTAACAATACAATATGTTTGGTTGCCAGTTTGAGCGCTCAGACTCAAATAAGCTCTAATACAACCATATCTTGTGTAAGATCTACAACAAAGAAAGGTAACTCCTAAGAAATATATCATACTCAAAACGACAAACTAACACTGTCCCTCCTCTCAATATTATTGAATAAATTTGGATTAATTGGAGATGTATGTCTAAAACCATTGAAATTCAAAGTTTTTGAGACCAAAAGCAGACCCTATGAAGCCGTAGAAAGTGCTAAAAGCAAACATCAACATATCGGCAATCACCAAACTGATGAGTTGACTGTCATTACATTGATGCAGTAACAGCAATCAACAAACTGGAAGATAGAGAAAACGGTTAGCTTAATCAGAACCGTACCTAGCAAGGAGCATTGACAAAGCAAACCGACTCTAGTCGTCTAAAACGAATAATCTGGAAATAAAAGAAAGACCAAGGCATTGGAACTTTTTTTCAATAGCCGTCAGAATCTCAAATACACTGATCGCTAACATATCAAGCTATGATGCTGACTCAACGTTGGATCATATACTATTCAGAGACTTCATTTCGCTCTAAGAATGAGGTTGCCTCTAGTCTACAAAGCGCAACTTTCACAGTATTGAGGGGTTTAGAGTTTTTTGAAAACTTTGAGGTCCACTTTTAGACGTCCATTTCACTATAGAGTGATCAATATTAATTTTGTTGGGGATGCTTCCAGAACTTTATTGAATTAAGTAGTTTCTTTTGTGCGAAATATATGCGTGCCATTCTCGGGTAGTCACAGAAAAGAATAAAGTGTCTCAGAGTCTTTTTATCAATCAGATCCTCTTTAAGTGCTTTTTTCAAGAGAGTTTTAAACTCTTTTAAGTTTAGTTCTGGGATAGAATTTGTACTTTTTAATAGGCGTACAGCACTTTGTGCAAAAGAGGAGACTGCTACCAATTCTGAATAGTTTGAGATTTTTCTTGCTACATCAATGCATTGATATCTACCTTTACAAAGTTGTAGCATGAAACGCTCATTACGAACTGAGGAGTTTGCTCTTTTACGGTAACCATATAAAACCTCAGGAACATATGAAATATTATTTGCCAATAGTGCGGTACAGAGACAAAAGAGCTCATCCTCAACAATATCTCTATCAGTGGGGAAACGAACTCCTTTCACAGTGGATGCAGAAAACAATTTTTTCCAAACCATACCGCCTGCACCATAAGCATGTTTCCAGCGACATTGTGCAAAAATCAGCTTAACAAACTCTTCTTTGTTTAAATAGCCTTTTGGATTAGGCTTGCCTTCTATAGTAGTGGTGCCCATATCGTCAAATATAAAGAAACCACAAACGGTAATGTCAGATTGGTTTTGAGTAGCAACCTGAATAAGCAGAGATAAGAAATTAGGGGCTACTTTATCATCTCCATCAATGAACGAAACGTAATCAAAAGTTCCATCTTTATCAATAAGATCGAGGGCTAGGTTTCTTGCAACTCCTTGACCAGAGTTTTTTTGATTAAGCACTATGATTCGCTTATCTATTGCTGCGTATGAGTTAAGAATTGCACCAGATTCATCCGTAGAACCATCATTAATAGCAAATACGGTAAATTTGGTATAGCTTTGATTCAGAATTGAATCAAGGCACTCATGGAGGTAAGTAGCTATGTTATAAACGGGAATGATAATTGCTATATTAGGTTGTTTTTTTTGAAGAGAGGACGATGGAAACATGAGAAAACTCATCTACATAAGCTTGAAGTCAATATGGTGTTTGGGCTTCGTTATATATATTAATAAGCTAGTATTCAAATAGGCTAACAATTCCGGACAGAAAAATGGCGATATTCCGGATAGATTTGAAGTTACCACACTTAAATCAGGAGACCCCCACGAGCAAGTATTCTACCGAACTTGATATGATGCTGTCCAAAGATGAATCTAGCTTCTATCTTCTGAAGTCTATTTGGATACGATCGACCCAAAAATATATTTTTCACTTAAAGCATTTTGTCTTTCCATTGAAAGATAATAACCTTATCATTCATGTGTAATTCTTTGAAATAACTATGCATTCAAGCATCACTGAGGGGAAATAATGTTTTTAATTGATTATTTATTTCAACTTTCTAAAAAATTTGCTTGCTGTATGAATCAACTTAATCGTAACCGCTTACGGAAAAGCAAAATCAAAAAATGCCTAACACAAATTAAGGTTCTAGATCACAAAATAGAAAGTAGAAAAAATATTGAAGAACCAATCATCATTAAATCAATTCTTATTATCGATCCTTTGTATTGTCTTGGAGATGCAATCTTTGTCAATGGCCTATTAAATTGTTTTGTTAAAGAAGGCCTAGATGTCTCTATTATGTCCAGAGATGTGTGTTTAGAAATATATAAAACAACAAAGCAGATTAAAAACTATTTTGATTATCAAAAGCTTGAAGATCGAGCAAAGTGTAGAGAAATGCAATTTGATTGTATTTTAGATCTTCAGTACATCGAAAAAAGAAAGTGGACAGAGTGGGGGGAATTACTTGCTGAGCAAAAACCAGCTTTCACCCTAGTTTGCTCTGAGGTCTTATTCACCTCCAAGCTTTACAGTGACTTTATTAATTTAACATCGGTAATGCACTTTTCTGACCGAATGAACTGTATTGCTGAAAGAATTTTAAGGAAAAAGGTTTCTGCATTCCCCGTTCTTAATATTGCGCCTGCAACTTTACCGAAAAAACACTGTATCTATGTTAATACCGTTGGAGGACGAGACTATCGATCTCTTTCTGAGACGCAAATTAAGTCCCTGATTGACTGGTTTGAAAACCAAGAACATTTATTTGGATTATTTTATGTTCCAAATTCTCATCAATTCCAATTTGGGAAACATTCTGCTCAAGTACAACCAGAATCTTTCATCCATGCTTGCGAAATTGTCAGCTCATGCATAGCAGTTGTATCTCCAGATACCTCCATTGTCCATGTTGCATCAACTTTCAATAAACCCATTGTTGCTTTTTATTGCTTGAATGACCCAGAAGCATACGAGCAGTTTGAGATGGTTGATGTGTGGGGGCCATTATCACAAGATCAAATGAAACTATTACCTCATAAGAATCAAAAGGATTTTTGGCCCAAACGACACTCCATTAAAGAAATACCTATCCGTGATTTAATTACGGGGATGGACTGGTTAAACAAAACCGTAAGTCATTAATACAAATACGCCTTCATTCTTACTTCAAAAGAATGAAGGCGACCTAAAAAGACAAATTTTTCTTACTCATCAGATCAACTACATGCTGTCTGATTTTTTTTCTCACTCTTTTGACAGAAAGGGAGAGAAAAAAGAATCCACAAACAAATCAATATAGGAAGAGTCGCTTTATTATCAAACCATATACGCTCGGATAACCCCATTGCCAATGATGAGAATAGCAACGCTAACAATGCTGCATTATTTCTAGCTCTCTTAAACAGTAACAATAAAGTAGTCGCCCACCCCACTAAGCCAAATAATCCATTAGAGAGACCAAAATTTAAGGTGTCATTATGGGCGTGAGTAGGATTAAATGTTGGAACTGCCCAAGTAAAACCACTGTCTAGTAATGTGTAATAAGGTCTACTTCCCCACCCAAAGATAGGTTTATCCAACAGTCCTTCGAATGCTAGGCGCCACAACTCTAAGCGTATTCCCCAAGAAGAATTAGGATTGCCGTTGCTCCAGAGCAGCAAATCATTCCAACCTTGTTGGAGTCGCCCTGTAAACACAAAGAATGCCAAAACAACAATAATTGCTAATAGAAAAATAAAAAAAGACTTTAGTGACTTTGTTAAAAGTAGAACCAATAAAATAGCAAATAGTCCCAAAATAGCGGTTCTAACTTCACTGAGAACTAACGCCAGTAGGAAGAGAGCAATAGTGCCCCCCAGAGCAATAACTTGTAAAGGAGAGTACTCTTCGTCGTTAGCCAAAATACACCCAAGCAAAGGAGAAACAATCAGCGTCATACCACAAAGAAGTCTATTTTTATTAACTCCCAATATTTCTGTATTCAAACCAAATAAAAGAACATACCCTACAACAATGATTGATAACATCGCAGTGACAAATGCGAGAAAGGAAACTACCGCTTGCTTAGTTAAAAAACATTTATCTATAACAACTGCAGATAAAAATAACAGCAAAAAAGCCTGAAAATAAATGGAATACCCACCCATTCCATGAATAAATACCAAAATAACTATTGTTAGAAGTAGAGGCATCCATGGAAACATTTCCCTCTTAATACGAATCCAAGCACAAGACCAATCTAACTTCTGTCTCTGAGCAATTAAGAGTCCCAAAGCGAATAAATAAAAAACATAAATATAAATCTTTGTTCCAAGTGGGAAAAGGAAACAAAAGCTTGCCAATAAAAAAATAACAAGCGCTTTCTTCAAAGTTTGCTGAATACTTAAAGTATTGATCATATCTTTTTCTTACCTGGATAATCTCTCTTAATCAAAGATTGTTACTTATAACTAATTAATTTTTGGCCGCCTCGATAAGATCAACAGCATAATCAACCATAGAATAAAGGTCTTCAATATCTGCAAAATGTTTAGCATTTTTGACACATTCCAAGCGATATCGCTCGTTGGAGAGTAAATACACCAAACCCTTATTCATATCTTCTTGACTGAATGGCTCCTTAAGGACCAGTCCAGATTTTGCTGTTTCCACATAATGAGCATAGCCACATACACCTGATGTAATTACAGGCAAACCAGCAACTAACGCTTCCAAAATAGCCATTCCGGCACTTTCTGAATAAGAAGGATGAAGTAATAAATCTGAAGCCGCTAGAATCGCTGGAATATCATCCCGAGCTCCAAGAAATTGGACCTGTGATGTTTTTAAATTAAGAGTTGTAGCTAATCGCTTATAAAAATCAGGTCTATCATTACCTACAATCCAAAAAACCACCCTATTTTTTATATTCTCTGGTAATGAGGCAATGGCTTTTAATGAGCGATCTACCCCTTTTAGTTTAAAGTCAGAACCCAACTGCAAAATAACGAACTGGTCACTTTTGATATTATGAGCTATTCGCACTTTTTGGCGAAGTGAATCTGATAGGTCTGAATACTTTCTATCCTTTTCAATCCCTGGCGGCAAAAGAAAAAATCTTTCCTGAGCGGTTCCATAGTTTTCTTGGAAATACTTCATTTCCACTGCTGAAAGCATTAACAAACGAGGGCATCCGCCACTACCAAAGGTTTCACGCTCATATTTTGAAAAGTGCTTATATCGTTTTGTTAGTCGATACAACCAACCGATAATACCCTTTTTCTGCCTTTTAACCTTCTCTTCATAACAAACATCGGCAGCATAATAAACATCCAATCCAGGCATTTTATTAAAGCCAACCACAACATCTACAGGATGGCTATTTAGATGTTTTTGGACAAATGAAACATATTCTTTACCTTGCCCATGATTAGTTAGAGACTTAGTTTTTACCTCAACAATATCAAAGCCGCTTGGCTTAGGGCCTTCCCAACTTTGGACGTAAACTCGAATTAAATGCCCACGCCTTTGAGCCTCCTTAGCAATTTTTAAGAAGTCTCTTTGTAGCCCCCTATAGGGAAAGTATTTAAAAAGGCAAAAGGCGATAAGCATTAAAAATCCTCGTTTACCCCAGAAACCTATTGCATTTTCCTGAAAAAGTCTAGGGTTTATCTCCAAGCTTTAAAGTGTGAGAATGAATTTTTGCGACTTTCTTCTTAACTTTTCTCAGCAGTTTATCTTCCGTTTGAAAAATGTCTCGTAAAGACATACCAAAATAAATTTTCATAAAACGGAAGACCTCTTTTTGAGAAAAACCAAGGTCAAGAGTTGAATAGTACAATGCGATGAGATCTTTATCCCTCCAACGTCGAGGAACAGTTCTACGAATTTGAGCTCGATGAAGATCAATTAAAAATATCTTCATATTTGCCGCATTTGTAAATGGCATTCTAAGTAAAAAATGACACAAATAACAGTCTCGATGATTTAGACCACTAAGATGCATGTTCCTAAGCATTTGAGCAACTCTCTCAATAATTGCTAAACGTTGCTCATAGCTTATATTTTTTGCTTCCTTGGAAGCAAAAAAGTGATCTAATTGCATAACTGGAGATAAATCTTCAGTTATGATAAATGACTTTCTCTTAAGAGGGTTCCAGCCTTGTTGTCCAAAAGCAACCCCCTTCATTGAATCTACACCAACGCTTTCAAGATGATGAATTGCATTCCATTCACAATCCGCTCCCAAAACAGGCATTTTGAGAGTTAGCAGGTTTTTTAAAACCTCGCCAAGGGTAGTACCGTAGTGGCGCTTTATAAAGTAACTTTTCCCCTGAAAATCAAAACGAGATGTATCTCTCGTTTTAACATTACGATAACTCTCTCCTCCTAAAGACTCCATCTCAACAAATGGGTCCTTATTCTTCCACGCTTGATCAAAAGGAGGACGTAAAATCAAATTCTTTTTACTCATTTAATTTATGTTGGATTAATTCATCTAGCAAGAGACCATTTTCTATTTTACACTAGCCTTGATAAACTTATAATTATATGTTTCCCATATGGCTAATTTAAAAAATAGCTAGCAAATTCAGATATTATGCTTACGAATAATCTCTCTAGTAAAGACTTTAATTTTGATAGCCGACTTCATATTGGTGAAATGATTGGGAAGGGCATGGAGCGTGCTTGCTTTAGAAACAGTCAAAATCCTCAATCCTGCTATAAAGTAAGTCATATTTCTCACTCAAAACAAACCATCAGAGAAATTAACTACTTCCGTTATCTTAGAAAAAGAAATGTCAATCCGTCCTTTATGCCTAAATTTTTTGATGCATACAAGAGCGGAAACTACGTTATCATCGAACAAGAGTTACTTTGTAATTCCGACAAGTTTGTTTATATCACTCTTAGTGAGTTTATCTCTTGTGCCTCTGATGAAGAACTGAAGGCTCTAAATAAATTTCTAGATAAGCTTCTTCATGAAATGCTGCGACTTAATGTTATTGTTAGTGACATAAGACCAGGCAACATTATGTTAGAGTTAAAACAGAATAGACAAATTAATAAAGTTTATATTTTTGATGGGTACGGAGCACCTGAATTTATCCCTCTGCCGAACTACTTTCATTTCTTAGGAAAATTGAAGATACGGCGTCAATGGAAAAAATTTCAACGTTACTTCCAACGAGAACTTTCTAAAAGATCTCCTAACTAGCAAATTCGAAAAATATAATAAATTCATCCACTCAGAAGAAATTATGACCATGAAAACGATCATTTAGCTATTGATTTTACATTTTCATCCGCTTACAATTCGACAAATTTTTAAACAACCCATAACTTTCAGAATCAAGAAATTATAGTTACAAGTGGTTATCTGGGCTGTTGGTCTATTTTTCACCATCTAACTGTTTACTTTTTATGCATTCACATAAGGAACTGTTGCGCCAACTCGATAGAAACTCAAAGTCTGAGTACAGAAAATTAACGAATCTCAAATACTGCGCTTTTGACGGTCCATATCAACAAAAGTTGATATCAATTGTGGATTGGAACCTATAAGGCAGGACAGCCACTATATCTAAAGGAAGGATCCTTT
>CALESB010000069.1 GCA_937906995.1 uncultured Sutterella sp. | reverse complement strand
TTAACAGCTTGTTAGGTCGTGTTGGCTTTGCTGCTGGTTTGAAGTGCCCGAGCGACATGGGTAATGTCTATGTTCGTGCGTCTGCTGTGCATGAATTCTTAGGCGACTCTAAGATCACGGGTGCTAATGCTGGTCACACCAATGTCTACGAAATCGACGGTAAGGACACGTGGGTTGAGTACGGTCTTGGTGCTAACTTCAACGTAACGAAGAGCACGTACATGTGGGCTGACGTTGAACGCACGACGGGTGGCGCTCTTGACGAAGACTGGCGTGCAACGATTGGTGTTCGTTACGCTTGGTAATCTTCAACTTGCCGGTTAATAACTGGTAATGAAAAATAAGGCCTTGTCTAGTAACACTAGACAGGGTCTTTTGTTTTTTGGTGGGCCAGACAGGGCGCTCTGCTGGTGGAGAAAGTCCACCGTTTCAACCCGGCGATGGGGTAAGAAGCAGCGACACGGCAAGGACGTCTTGGTAACAAGGAGTCTGGAGGAAGTCGATAGCAAAACGCTAGCTCGGCGAGTAGAAATCGAATATGAGCCCCTTATGTAGGATAAGAATCCCATATTTTCCAAAGTCTCTTAATAGCGAGCTAGGGAAAAACAAGAGTAAGAGAATTGAGCAAGAGAGGTCTTGAGGTTTTCAACTTCTGGAACTCCGTTAATAATGGCCGTTGCCCAATAATGATTCAACATGCGTAAGAAAGGTTCAAGTTATTGCGAGTTGGGAATCCGATATAACTTTTTCTTATGGATTTGTGTGCTAGTACACATATTTCACAACTCATGATGTAAGACCGTCGTCGTAAAAAGAGATAGATTTAAATCCTTTTAAACAATACGTTGCGTATAACTGTGAACAAAATTAAGAGTGATGTTCTTGAGTTTTAGAAAGCTGAGCAGTCTTTCTTGTAATAAATTTGAAGATAAGGTTTTTGAGATTACTTTGTTCATCCTCGAAAATTTTGATCTTTTTATCGATTACGATGAATTCTCTACACAACAGAAACGAAAGGCCAACGCAAATAAAAGTGCGCAGTAAAAACTGATTTTAAAGGGGATAAGGAATGTTTGGTATGTAGAGTTGAGAGAGTCAATTAGTGGAATAGATACCGATTATTGAACCTTACAGAAGAGTTTGAAGAAGCGTTGCCTTTTGGCAACAAAATGAGAAAAATGTAAGAAGAATTGTTGACTAATGATCAATGGGGGGGGCATTATGTAAGAGTTCTTTTACTCAATTTGGAGTTGACGATGAAAAAATCTTTATTGGTTAACGCAGTTTTATGTGCGTTAGGTAGTGTTGGAATTGTTGTCAATGCACAAACTATTGATGCAACTACTAGTGATTACACTAATAGTGGAAACGTGATTCTTTCCGGAGAAAATGAAGTCATTAATGTTCAATCTGGTCACTCTGTTACTTTGTCTGGTCCTAAAATAACGATTAACGTTGAAAATAGAAAAAACGCAGAGGTTAAGGGGGTTCGAGCTGGCTCGGGAAATTCAAATGTTACTAATAGAATTATCTTAGGTTCTAATAAAACAGAAACTGTATCTGTCAATGTAGACAACACGAAAGCAAACTCTCTTACCTCAGGGATTATTGCTCAAAAAAATGGTTTGATTGAAGTTAACTCAAATAACTTTATTGTTGATGTACAGGGTAATCAAGTTAAAGATACTTATGGAATAAGTGCCCAAGGCTTTGGGGGAAAGGAGGATCCTTTACTTTCTAAGCTAGTTGTTAATGCAGAAAATACTGTAATCAATGTTTCTGGGAATCCCTCAGGTTCCGCAGCTATTATGGCTTACGGCAGAGGCCATGTGCAAATCAATGGGAATGTTGAAATAAACACAGATGAGAATGCCAACAGCTATGCAATAGTATCTCGCAGTTGGAGTTTAGTTCAAATTAATCCTAATGGAGGTGCTAGCGTCAAAATGAACGGTAATATCGCTTTTGCATATAACGAAGCGACAGCGGGTACACCAATTGATGCTAATGTAATAGTCAATTTAGATACCCCAGATTCATATTGGCATGGTAGCTCAGAAGTAGCGGGAAATCCTCCGGTGGGTAAGGATAATGTAACTGGAATGGAGTTACATATTAGTAATAAGGCAAAATGGATTACCGATGCTCCTAGCTTTATCAATTCATTACAACTTGATGAGGGCACTATTAATATCACGAATGATAAAGCGATTATTGATGTTGATTATTTATCAGGGCACGGTACTGTAAATCTTGCAACGGATTTGAAAGCTTCTGAAGGGAAACAAGCTGGTACTCTCATTGTTGAAGCTGCTGATGAAAAAGCATCTTTAAATGTCAACTTGATGGATACCAAGCTTGAAAAGCAATTGACAGCCGATGAAATCAACGCAGACCAAGCTAAGAAGTTAATGGCTAATGTTGGTGGTACAGATGGTAAGAATGTCGTATCCACGTCTACAGCAGTACCTGAAGGCATGGTTAATCCCGCTTTCGGTGTTGATGCTGAAGGTAAAACCCACACAGCTTCTGCTAATACTTTGATGCAATCCTCTTTGGAATTGGCTTCTGCAGCACCGCTTGCCTTGAACCGCATCATGATGAACGATGTTCGTAAGCGCTTGGGCGATATCCGTACGACGGAAGGCACGCACGGTGCTTGGGCTCGTTACGATGGCGGTAAGCTCTCTGGCGAAGGTGGTTTGGAAAACGATTTCCACACGGTTCAAGTGGGTATCGATACTGTTCCGACTGCAGACTCCGCACGCATGGGGGTTGCTTTCAGTTACACCGATAGTGATGCTGAGTACGCTCGTGGTAGCGCTGACATGAAGGCATACAGCATTGCCATGTACGGAACAAAGGTGTTTGATAACGGCATGTTTGTTGATGTCATCGGTCGTATGGGTACGGCAGACTCTGATTTGACGGTTGATGGTCAATACAAGGGTACGTTAGATAACGTGGTCTTGGGTGTGTCTGGTGAATTTGGTTGGCGCTTTGATGTCACCAATAGCATGTACATTGAACCGCAAGCTGAATTGAGTTATGCCTATGTCAATGGTGATAAGTTGACGTTGGGTACGGCTGAATACGACGTTGACTCTGTTAACAGCTTGTTAGGTCGTGTTGGCTTTGCTGCTGGTTTGAAGTGCCCGAGCGATATGGGTAACGTCTATGTTCGTGCTTCTGCTGTGCATGAATTCTTAGGTGACTCTAAGATTACGGGTGCTAATGCAGGTCACACCAATGTCTACGAAATCGACGGTAAGGACACGTGGGTTGAGTATGGTCTTGGTGCCAACTTCAACGTAACGAAGAGCACGTACATGTGGGCTGACGTTGAACGCACGACAGGTGGCGCTCTTGATGAAGATTGGCGTGCCACGGTTGGTGTCCGTTACGCTTGGTAATTAGCGATAAATTTTTAAAAAATCGCTAGTTATTTGAAATAAGGCCTTGTCTAGCAATCCTAGACAGGGCCTTTGCAAACAGCTGAATTTTATTTGCAACGTTAACTACCAAACGATTAAGAAAGTATGGATGGTAGTGATTGACGAGCTTGCAGGTTTAGATGTTTGTGTACGGATTCGTATGCACTGAGGTGTGAAAGGCTGGGGTATCGGCACTCCATCCAATTAAATTCCAAAACCAAACGCCCTAAGCAATTAGAATTTGTTCCCAGTTTGAGTTTTTGAAGCCGGGATTTTTTTAATTTGCCAAAGGTTATGAACCCAAAGATTAGGGGTCAAGGCGTACGGTTCAGGTGTCGTAAAGATAATTGAAGAGTTATCTATATTTAACTAACGAGTTTGATAGTCAATAAAATTGCACATACACTTTCAATAAAATTGAACATGCCTTGAGTATCTGCACTAATTACTGTTGGTTCATTGGGAGCTACTCAGGTCCCATCTCCTTCCGATCTCGCTAAGGCAGGTATGGATGATGAATTTAAGGTCTTGAGTGTTGGCACTGGCTATGATTAGTTCTATGGTGGAACACGCATGCCCAGTTTATGCGACTGAGCTCAACTACTTCTGGGGATTGGTTAAATGAAATACCATATGTGGAGCCATACGTACGGTGTTGTGGTTAGTGATATGAGATATTCCGTTACCAAGTAGAAAGTAAAATAGAAGAAGCTACCAACAACGGAGACGGATATGGATGAAAAGCGTTTAATCGAAAGGCCCAATGATAAAGTTCGTTTGTCGATCGAAGAGCTCACACTTGTTCTTTTGTACTTAAATCGTTTCCCTTGGGCGCGAGGAGATGAGGCTCGATTTGCCTGGAAGGGCTATGATTTTGACGCTTTACGTCATTTAGCCAAGAAAGATTTTATTTATCTAGGTCGTTCATTTCGCAATAAATCTGTCATGTTGACAGATGAAGGGATTAGCGAAGCATTAAGATTGCTGAAAAAGTATGATCTTTCTGATTGGCAATAGCAACATTAAGCCCCCGTAGGGGCTTAATGTAGAAGATCACTTGGTCAGATAGTTTTCAACAACCTTAGCAAAAACGGATGCGCCTAATGCTAAGCAATCATCATTAAAGTCATAAGAGCCATTATGCAATAAGCAAGGACCATCACCATGGCCTTCTAAGCGATGTTGACCGCTTGTGCCAGCGCCAACAAAGAAGAAGGCACTTGGAACGCGCTTAGCATATTCGCTAAAGTCTTCAGAGGGCATGACAGGTTCTTGATCATAGATGATGCCATCACCATAAATAGACTTTGCAGCATTAATAATCATGTCGGCAGCGGCCGGATTATTTTTTGTGGTTTCCAAGATACGATCGAATTGCAATTCTGCTGTAGCGCCAAAAGCAGCGGCTGTGTTTGTC
Source organism: uncultured Sutterella sp. (assembly GCA_937906995.1). Lineage (GTDB taxonomy): Bacteria > Pseudomonadota > Gammaproteobacteria > Burkholderiales > Burkholderiaceae_F > Aphodousia. The sequence continues at coordinate 15,324 of CALESB010000069.1, read as the reverse complement.
ACAATGGCGCGCATTTTTTCTTCAACCAAGTCCGTGACGCTATTGTCGAAAGTACGCAACGTACCTTCCATTAAAGCGGTTGTTGGCACAACGTTATAGGTGGCACCAGCTGCGATGTGGCAGATGGATAATGCGGCGGCATCACGAGGACGCTTATTGCGAGAAATGATGCCTTGAATGCCTTGATAGATTTGAGCTGCAACAAAAATAGGGTCAACAGAAAGGTTCGGCATGGCGCCATGAGAGCCTTTACCCTTAACTGTAATACGAATGCGATTGCTAGAGGCCATCATGGCATCATGATTGATACCAATGTGCATGGCCGGTGTTTCAGGCCAGTTGTGGCAGCCGAAAACATAGTCAGCAGGGAATTTTTCCAACAGTCCATCAATGATCATGGAGCGCGCACCTTTGGCGCTTTCTTCGGCAGGTTGGAAGAAAAAGTAAACCGTACCATCAAAGTTTTTGGTTTCCGCTAAATAGCGAGCGGCCATCAATAATGTCGTAAGGTGGCCGTCATGACCACAAGCATGCATGACACCTTTATTGGCAGAAGCGTGAGCGAATTGATTGGCCTCTTCAATGGGTAAGGCGTCAATGTCAGCGCGCAATGCAACACGCTTAGAACCTTCGCCGCACTTTAAAACACCAACAACACCCGTGCCACCAAAACCACGGTGCACTTCGATACCCCAGCTTTGTAAAAGTTCAGCAATCTTGGCAGAAGTTTGCGTTTCTTGATGACTTAATTCCGGATGTTGGTGAAAGTAACGACGAAGGGCGACGAATTCGTCATTCATTTTTTGAATATGTTCAATTGCGGGCATTTGTTACGGGTCCTTAGACAGAGGAAGTAATACTTTTGAATCGTTTAATAATAGGACAAAAAATAGGGACCTACCAAATAGTAGATCCCTATCGATGAGCAATGTTAATTAGTGGCCGCGCAAAATTTCTGCAGCATCTTTCACATTGCGACGTAAGGTTTCAAACACTTCACTGATCGCTTGCATCACATCATTGTGACTGCGGGAAACGACGAGATCCTTACCGGAGGCGACGAGGGTGACGCGAACTGTAAATTCGCCCATCGTTTGGTGACCTTCTTGTGTCACGGTGGCGTGGCAGGGACCTAAGTTATGGTCAAATTTACCCAAGGCGGCAAGCTCTTTAGCGATCGCAGCTTCAACGGCTTCAGAACGACTAATACCATGGAATGTAACTTGTAATGCTTGTGCCATATTAACCCCTTTTCTTATTGTGGTTATTGTTCTAAGCGATTAGAAGCGTTTCTTGCTTCTATGGTTATAGTGTATGCCAAACTGATGCAGAAAGATTGCTTTAAAACAAGAAAACATCACATTTTTGAGGTGACTTTTTTGCTTAATGATTTTGCAACTTTGAGCCGAATAAGCGGAATGTGAAAATATTTTTTTAATTTCAAACATTTGCCATTCATTCTCTGCTAATATCGCCCATCCGAATAAATTAAAAAACAACTAATCACTTTTCGGTGTTTTAAAAGGAATTAATAAATATGCGTAAGCCCTGGGAAGAAAGCGGCAGTCACCGCGAATTTGGCGCTGATCATGGTCGTCGTATGGATCGTCGTCGTGACGATCGTGGCCAATTTGAGCGTCGTAGCGATCGCCGCGAAGAAGGCTTCGGTCGCCGTGAAGATGGTTTTGGTCGTCGCGAAGGCGGCTTCGAACGTCGTAGTTTTGAAGGTCGTCGTTTTGACCGCAGTGATCGTTTTGATGGTCGCCGTGGTGATCGCGATGGTAATCGCTCTTTTGGTCGTCGTCCGACGCGTGGTGGCTTTGGTGGTCCCCGTCGTGAAGAACGCAATGACAACGTCTTTGGCGTTCGCTCCGGTCCGCGCGCTCGCGCCGCTGTGTTAAATCGCCGTGAAAGCACTCGTGCATTTGATTCAACCAATGCAACGCGTAATGCTTTGGTGACGTTGGATGCTGATGTTGCACGCGTGTTCGGTTCTAGTGAAGCTGTGAACGCTGCTTTGCGTCAATTGATTGCTTTGGCCCAATTGATGGGACCGCAAGCTTTGGCTCAAGCCGCTAAGGAAGAAGTTAGCGAAGAACAAGCTCAAGAAGCAACGGAAGAAACGGTTGAAGCTTCTGAAGAACAAGTTCAAGAAGTTGAAACGGTTGCTCAAGAAGCCGACGTTCAAGCTCAAGACGACGCTGACGAAGAAGACGAAGAGTGGTTCGAAATCCCGACGGAAGCAAAATAATCGTCAGACCGTAATCACGATACAGTCAATAACCCCTGCCTAAAGGCAGAGGCTTGAAAAAGCCCTGATTGACTAGCCTCAGTGATCCTTCTTTGGAAGGTGAACTACGTTGGATTGGAATGTATAGGCACCGTGGGATGTTCATCCTAGTTCCACGCTCTGCGGTCTGTGATTAAAAGCTCTGAGAGGTAGGAGCGGTGTTGCAGACAAGAAACCCATTCCAACATTGGCGAAGGATGTTAACCGGTTTTAGACCGTGTAAGCGGAACCTGTGGGTATCCGCAAACCCCTTCTCTAAAAGAGAAGAACCTTTTTAACCGAATTGAGAATGGAGAACAGCGCTTCCTCCCCTGTCTAAAGACAGAGGTTTCCGCGCCTAAATATCTATGAAAGGCACTTGTCAGAAAAAGGCAGGTGCCTTTTTCGTTTTGCAAAGGAATTTAAAAATGTCGATTGCTTATGCTGTTGAATTACGTAGTCCAGAGGCACATTTATTTCGTGTGACGCTTACGCTAACAAAGCCCATGCCAGATGAGCAGCTGTTGATGTTGCCGACATGGATTCCAGGTAGCTACATGATTCGTGATATGGCAGGCGATATCGTTGAGGCAAAAGCATATTTAAATGATATGCCTGCAGAATTAAGCAAAATCGATAAAACGACGTGGCGAGTAGCGACGGGGAGTGCACAATCAACACTGAAAATTGTCTACGATGTTTTTGCCAAGGATCTTTCTGTACGTTTGGCTTTTTTTGACATGCATCGAGCCTTTTTTAACCCCACTAGCCTTTGCTTGTGCCCTATTGGTTTAGAAAGTGAGCCGATGACAATTGAAGTGCTGCCGGGAGAGTCTTCGCTGACTCAAAAATGGCACGTGGCAACAGCTTTAAAACCACAAAATGCTAAAAAACGCTGGAAGTACGGTGTATTTGAAGCCAAAGATTACGATGAACTTGCAGACAGCCCATTCGAAGTGAGTGATTTTGATGTTTTAAGTTTTAGGGTAGGTGGGGCTGATCACCATATTGTGCTGTCGGGTACGCGCTTGCCTTTTGATGAAAAGCGTTTACTTCGTGATGTTAAAGCCAATTGTGAAGCGACGATTGAGTTATTTGAGCCTAAGCTGAAAAAAGCACCCTTTAACGATTATGTTTTCTTGCTCAATCTAGATGACCACTTGTATGGAGGTCTTGAGCATCGAGCAAGCACGGCTTTGATTGCCTCGTATTACGATCTTCCGCAAAAGACAACGACAAAAGACGATGTTGGCTATCAGCATTTGTTGGGACTATTTACGCATGAGTATTTCCATGCTTGGTGGGTTAAGCGCGTAAAGCCAGCCGCATTTGTTCCGTACGACTATCACGATGAAAACTACACACGTTTGTTGTGGGTGTTTGAGGGATTTACGAGTTATTACGACGATTTGTTGTTACTGAAGACGGAGAGCATTACTCAGGAAGCTTACTGCTCTGGTATCGCAAAAGTTCTCAATCGCCATCTCTGGGCTGCGGGGCGTTTACATCAAAGTTTGTCGGAAAGTTCGTTTGACGCCTGGACTAAATACTATAAGACAATGGTGAATCGTCAAAATAGTGTCACAAGTTACTACGATAAGGGGGCTTTGGTTGCGTTAGCTTTGGATAGTCATATCCGAGCTAAGAGTAAGGGTGAAAAGAGCCTTGATGATGTGCTTCGCTTAGCCTGGGAACAATATAAAGAGGTCGGAAGTGACTACGCGGGGCTTGATGAAGATGCCATGGCGGAGCTTATCTATGACGCCACAGGTATCGCAGTGGATGCAGAGTTAGCCTGCTGGGTTGATGCTTGCGAAGAGCCAGATTGGAAAAAGGCGTTTGCACAATTAGGTATCAAGGTCACTAAGACTGATACAGAACCATTAACCGCATTGGGTTTGGCGGTAAGTGGCAATGAGCAATTGATGGTGCGCACTGTTATAGAACAGTCGCCTGCTCAACAGGCTGGTTTGAGTGAAGGGGATTGGCTTGTAGCATTGTCTGGCATCCATGTGACAAAAGCCAATCTGGAAAAACTTATTAAGGTCTATGTTGGACAAACAGTATCCGTTCATGTGATTCGCAATGAAAGGCTTATAGAGCTCAAGCTTAAGATCGAGAAACCAACAAAGGATACTTTGAGTTTAGCTTTTAAGGATTAAGCGATCAGATAAACGAGTTAACCTATTTTGGTTAAAGGAAAGTCCGCAGAGTGTGAGGCATTTTGTGGACTTTGTTTTTTGGCAGACTATCAGTTTTCAATTTTTTCCTCAGAGAAAGAAATGTTGCTGAAAAAAATAATAGTTACCTTATTGGCAGGCTGCTGCATGCAAGTGTCTTACGCCAAGGTGGTCGATGGTGTCAATTACGAGGACCGCTTAAGTCTGAAGTCGGAGCAACTGGTACTAAATGGTGCAGGATTAAGAAAGATTTTGTTTGTCAAAGTCTATTCGGCTGGTTTGTATTTGCCTCAAGCGACACAATCTCAGGACGATGTTCAAAAGCAAAATGGAAGCAAGCGTGTTCGTTTGGTTTTGCGTCGTGATGTGGATGCTAATGATTTTGTGGATGCTTTAAATGATGGCTTAAAAGAGAATTCAACCCAAGAGCAACGTCAAGCCATTGCTAAAGATATTGAAAAACTCATTGCAGTGATGAAGCAAATTGGAGATGTCCACGAAAACGATTGTGTTGACTTCGATTTTGTGACCAATAAAGGTGTCAGTGTTCAAGTCAATGGCAAAGTCATCGGTGAAAGTATTGGCTCACAAGCCTTGTATGATGCTGTTTTGCGCATTTGGCTTGGTGATAAAGCTATTGATTCAGGGCTAAAAAAGGCGCTTTTGAACCTCTAAAGTGTGGGGCGGGGATTTTCTATTTATAGATTTGTTTTTTCTATCTTTTTTATGTAAAATCCTCACTCCTTTTATTGGCTAGGTTTATTCTCTGTTTCCTGAAGCTGATAAAGAGGAAAAGAATTTTTTCGGACTCTGTCGCTGGTGCTTGCGGCCTAAGCGGCAATCCTTTAGACGCACGATTTGAGTAACTCTCGTGCGTTTTCATTGATAGGTGAATTTATAATGAAGACCTTCTCGGCTAAGCCGCTCGAAGTGAACCGCGAATGGTACGTCGTTGACGCTACCGATAAGATCGTTGGTCGCCTCGCTGCTGAAATCGCTGCTCGCCTTCGTGGTAAGCACAAGCCTGAATACACGCCGCACGTTGACACGGGCGATTACATCGTCGTTATCAACGCTTCCAAGATGAAGATGAGCGGTAACAAGGCTACGGACAAGCGTTACTTCCGTCACACGGGTTATCCTGGTGGCATCATCGAAACGACCTTCGGCAACATGCAAGATCGTTTCCCGGGTCGCGCCCTTGAAATCGCTGTTAAGGGTATGCTCCCGAAGGGCCCGTTGGGCTACCAAATGATTAAGAAGTTGAAGATCTATGCTGATGAACAACATCCGCATACGGCTCAACAACCCAAGAACCTCGACATCTAATAAGGATTCGGCATGATCGGCAATTACAATTACGGCACTGGCCGTCGCAAGAGCTCCGTGGCCCGCGTCTTTATCAAGCGTGGTTCCGGTAAGATCGTTATCAACGGTCGTCCTTTGAACGAATACTTCCACCGCGAAACGGGCCGTATGGTCGTTATGCAACCGTTGGAACTCACGCAAAACGTTGAAACGTTTGACGTGATGGTCAACGTTCGTGGCGGTGGTGAAACGGGCCAAGCTGGTGCTGTTCGCCATGGTCTTACCCGTGCTTTGATCGACTACGATGCTGGCTTGAAGGCTCAATTGTCTGCTGCTGGTTTCGTTACGCGTGACGCTCGTGAAGTCGAACGTAAGAAGGTCGGTCTTCGCGGTGCTCGCCGTCGCAAGCAATTCTCCAAGCGTTAATTCTTCGGAATTATCCGCACGGAACGAGGAGTTCGCTACGAACTCCTCCAAGATGGGCTACTCCTGTTGGGGTGGTCCATTTTTTTATAATTTCAACACACATCACCACATACACAGTTCAAATACATCATGGTCTTAACGTCTTAGAACACACATTGATATTTGAACTTTTCAAAATTAAATCACTTCCATCCGAATGCTGATTGGTTACTCAGGTATTCATTGAACAAAAAATACTTTGCAAAGAGAGCAAAGTACTTTACCTTGCCTTAAAAAATAGCCCTTATTTTTTAGTTTGATTGTAATGTATTGAATATAAAGAAAATATATACCTTATTTATATTTCAAAAAGACAATTTAACACCCTTTTAATATTTAAATTTCTAAGATCCAACCTGATGCAGAGCCTCTAAAAAAAGGAGTTTTTATATGGCTGATCTGTGGATGTTGGTACCTACTGTTTTGATGATTCTTTGCATCAAATGGGTACTACGGATTTTTGTGAAATTTTTAACGCACCAGGAGAAGTAGTCATGCCAATTATAGAAATGGTGTTTTTCATAATTGCGTTGGTGTTAATTGCATGGCTCGTTTATGAACTTTGGATAGCTTAAAAAGGGATAATCGGAGTGCATATGCAATCGAGTCTTTATTGTTTAATTGCCTTTTTGGCAGTTTTATTTTTGCTAACAAAACCACTGGGCCTTTGGATGGTTCCTATGGTTGAAGGTAGAGCGCCTAAATGTGTTGTAGGTGCTGATCGACTTTTAATGAAGTCACTCTTTATCAAGGGGCGTGGTCAAAGTTGGTATGAGTATGCCTTGTCACTGTTGCTATTTAATGTGGCGGGTTTTGTTTTTTTGTATCTATTACAACGCGTGCAAGGTTTTCTGCCTTTTAATCCACAAGGTTTTGGTCCTGTTGAAGCTTCTCAAGCTTTTAATACGGCAGTGAGTTTTGTGACGAATACTAATTGGCAAAGCTATGGCGGTGAGAGCACGATGAGCTATTTCACGCAAATGGCTGGTTTGACAGTTCAGAACTTTGTTTCTGCTGCCACTGGTATTGCAGTCGCTTTCGCATTAATGCGTGGTTTTATTAAAAAGGAAGCAGCAGATATTGGGAACTTCTGGACAGACCTTGTCCATGTGTCTGTTTGGTTACTTTTGCCAATTTGTGTTGTCTATTGCCTTTTTCTTGTGAGTCAAGGTGTTATTCAAAATTTGGACGTTTATCAAACGGTAACAACCTTAGCAGGTACTCAACAGACAATTGCTATGGGACCAGTAGCATCTCAAGAAGCCATCAAGCTTTTGGGAACGAATGGTGGGGGCTTTTTCAATGCCAATGGTTCTCACCCGTTCGAAAACCCAACGCAATTGAGCAATTTCATTGAAAGTCTTTCAATTTTCGCGATTTCTTCGGCTTTAACCTACACATTTGGTCATGTCGTTAAAGATACGAGAGAGGGTTGGACGATTTGGGGGGCAATGGCAGTCATTTTTGTTCTTTGTTTTGTTGGCTTTTCGTATAGCGAAGGCATGACTCCCCCGATTTTAAAAGAGTTTGGCATTGCAGCCGACATGATGAATATGGAGGGAAAAGAAGTTCGTTTTGACTTGGCTGCCACTTCGTTATTTAGCGTTGTGACGACTTCAGCTTCTTGTGGAGCTGTCAACAACATGCACGACTCATTAATGCCTTTGTCCGGCTTAATTCCAACTTGGTTGATGCAATTAGGTGAAGTAGTTTTTGGTGGAGTTGGTGCTGGTTTTTACGGTGTCATGGTCTTTGTTGTGATCAGTGTTTTTATCGCTGGTTTAATGGTAGGTCGTACACCTGAATATCTAGGAAAGAAGATTACGCCGACGCAAATGAAGTTGGCTGGTATTGCGATGCTAGTGACTCCAGTTGTTGTGTTAATTGGTACAGCAATTACGTGTTTCTATCCTGAAGCTTTGGCTAGCCTCAATAATCCAGGTGCTCATGGTTTTAGTGAATATCTCTATGCATGGAGTTCAGCAGCAAACAATAATGGCTCGGCTTTTGCAGGGTTAAATGCTAATACACCGTTTTTTAATGTTGGTTTGGGTTTAGCTATGTGGTTTGGTCGCTTTTTGATTATTGCTGCAGTTTTGGCATTAGCTGGATCTTTGGCTCAACAAAAAATTATCCCAGCTTCAGTTGGTACGTTGCGTACAAATGGTTTGTTATTCATGTTCTTCTTAGTCGGTGTCATTTTGTTGGTGGGAGCGCTCACCTACATTCCGGCTCTTGCTTTAGGGCCGGTAGCAGAACACTTAGCACTCTTTGAGATTGCTTAACCGACAGTTGAACAAAATGTGAGTTGAATATGACAAAGAAAAAGATTCCGCTTTTTGATTCGACATTAGTGAAGGAGGCTTTGGTTGAAAGCTTTCGCAAGTTGAGTCCTAAAGTGCAATTACGTAATCCGGTGATGTTCTTAGTTTATTTAGGAAGTATTTTCACCACGGTTCTTTTTATTGCAGCCTCAATGGGGCTTTATTCTGAATCCGTTGTTTTGACGGGGATGACGGCATTTTGGCTATGGGTTACGGTGTTGTTTGCTAATTTTGCAGAAGCTCTCGCTGAGGGTCGAGCTAGGGCTCAAGCTTCTGCATTGAAAGGGCTGAAAAAAAGTATGCCAGCCTTTGTGATTAGTGCAGAAAGCCGAGAACTTTGGGGTGTTGCTTGCCCTGGGAAAATGGTGGATTCCACAACACTTCGTAAAGGAGATGTTGTTTTGGTTAAGGCTGGCGAAGTCATTCCTTGTGACGGTGAAGTGTTGATGGGTATTGCCTCAGTTAATGAGTCAGCTATTACTGGTGAGTCCGCTCCTGTTATTCGCGAGTCTGGAGGTGATTTTAGTTCTGTAACGGGGGGTACGACAGTTCTTTCTGACTGGATTGTGGTTGAAGTGAATACAAATCCTGGAGAGTCCTTTATCGATCGAATGATTTCCATGGTTGAAGGTGCAGAACGTCGTAAGACACCAAATGAAGTTGCTTTGACAATTTTGCTCCTGGCTTTGACCGTCATTTTTCTTTTAGTCACAGCAACGCTTTTGCCGTTCTCGTCCTATAGCGTAAGCTCAAATGGTACAGGGGAAGTCATTGGTTATACGATCTTAGTGGCTTTGTTAGTTTGCTTAATTCCAACAACGATTGGAGGGCTTTTGTCTGCTATTGGCGTAGCGGGTATGAGCAGACTTTTAGGGGCTAATGTCATTGCTCGTTCTGGTCGTGCAGTGGAGGCCGCAGGTGATGTTGATGTCCTTATGCTTGATAAGACTGGGACGATTACCTATGGGAATCGCCAAGCCAGTAACTTTTACCCAGCTCCAGGCATCATGAAAGAAGAAATGATCCAAGCAGCCTTGTTATCGTCTTTGGCCGATGACACTCCAGAAGGTAAGTCGATTGTTTTGCTCGCTCAGCGTTTATCTAAGGGGCGCTGTCAATCTACCCTTCCCAAGGATGCTACTTTTATTCCCTTTACAGCACAAAGTCGCATGTCGGGAGTGAATGTAGGACACGATCAAATTCGTAAGGGTTCTCCAGATGCAATTGCACGTTATGTTGAATCTTTAGGCAAGAGTGTGGCATTTCCCATTATTAAAACGGCCAATGAAGTGGCAGCACGTGGATCGACACCTCTATTGGTTACAAATCGCTCACGTGTTTTAGGAGTCATTGAACTAAAGGATATTGTGAAACCAGGTATTGCAGAAAAGTTCGAAGACCTTCGTCGTATGGGTATTAAGACTGTCATGATTACTGGGGATAACTCGTTAACTGCAGCAGCAATTGCTGCGGAGGCAGGAGTCGATGACTTTCTTGCCGAGTCAACGCCAGAGAGCAAGTTAGAAACAATTCGTCGTTACCAAAATGAAGGTCACATGGTTGCAATGACGGGTGACGGTACAAATGATGCACCAGCGTTAGCTCAAGCTGACGTAGCTGTTGCGATGAATAGCGGTACGGCTTCTGCTAAAGAAGCTGCCAACATGGTGGATTTGGACTCTAGTCCAACCAAGCTCATTGATGTGGTCTGCATTGGTAAGCAAATGCTGATGACTCGCGGTGCATTAACGACCTTTTCGTTGGCCAATGACGTTGCCAAGTATTTCGCCATTATTCCTGCGGCTTTCGCTTCTACTTACCCAGGTTTGAGTGCATTGAATGTTATGGGGTTGCAAAGCCCATTGTCAGCTCTTTTAAGTGCTGTGATCTTTAATGCATTAATAATTGTGGCTTTGATACCATTGTCACTAAAGGGTGTAGCTTATCGTGCCTTGTCGGCCCAGACGCTTTTGAAGCGAAATCTATTGGTCTACGGTTTGGGTGGTTTAATTGCTCCATTTATTGGCATCAAACTCATTGACATGTGTTTAACAGTGCTTGGGATTGTCTAGGGGAGTAACAAATGCATAATCAAAACATACTAAAGCCTAATCAAGCTTCCGATAGTACGTTATCCATTGCTATAAAGGCAGTTTGGATGATGACGGTCTTAACTTTACTTTTAGGGGTCGCCTATCCTTTGGTGATGACTGGGTTAGCTCAAGCAATTTTTCCTAATCAAGCCAATGGATCGTTAGTTCAAGACAATGGTATAACGGTTGGTAGTCAGCTAATTGGACAGGACTTTTCTTCCACACCGTATTTTCAATCTCGTCCATCCATGACCACAGAGACGCCTTACAATGCTCAAGGCAGTAGTGGTAGTAACTTGGGAACAACAAATCCCAAGCAACAATTTGCCATTGAACAACGTTCCAATACATGGCATGCAAAGACGGGTAGTACAGAAAAGGTTCCAGTGGATTTGCTAACAGCATCAGGTTCGGGTTTGGATCCGCACATCACAGCTCAAGCGGCGTATTATCAAATGCCTAAGGTTGCAGAGCGTACGGGACTATCTATTAATATTCTTAAGCGCCTGATTGAGGCAAATACTGAGCGAGCTATTTTCGGTCAGCATGCATACGTCAACGTTTTAGCATTGAATTTGTCAGTGAAAACGGCTTTGCAAAAACAAAAATAGTAAGGTGATTCTGAGGCTTTCCCTATGCCAGACAATATTGATCATCGCCCCGATCCTCAAGCGCTTTTAAAAGAAGCTGAAAAGCATCGTGGTAAATTGAAAATCTTTCTTGGAGCAGCTCCTGGCGTAGGGAAAACCTTCGCCATGCTCACCGAAGCAAGAGAAAAGCGCAAAGAAGGTTTGGATGTATTGGTTGGCTGGGTTGATACCCATAAACGGAAGGATACCGAGGCTTTATTAGAAGGTCTTGAGGTTCTAGATCGTGTCAGAGAAACACATAATGGGCATGTCTTTGAGCGCTTAGACATCGATGAAATTATTCGACGTCGGCCAGCATTGGTTTTAATTGACGAAATGCCCCATAGCAATGCGCGTGGCTCACGTCATTTAAAACGCTGGCAAGATATTGATGAAATTTTGGATTTAGGTATCAATGTTTATACAACACTCAACATTCAGCATTTAGAAAGCTTCAATGGGGTTGTCTCACGCGTAACGGGAGTGGAAGTTAATGAGACTATTCCAGATCGTATTTTTGACGCTGCTGATGAAGTGCGTCTAGTTGACTTGCCTCCCGAAGATTTAATTAGGCGCTTAGAAGCGGGGAAAATTTATTTGCCTCATGTTATTGAGCGAGCAAAGGACAATTATTTCAAGCGATCAAATTTGATTGCCTTGCGAGAGTTGGCGCTTCGTTTAATGGCCAATCGTGTCGATGTTGAAGTTAAAAAGTACCGTTCGTTGAGCAATTGGCGAAAAGTTGATGATACGGCTTTTGGTATTTTGCTTATTTTAGAGCACTCCACAACTGAAGAGGCAGTACAACAAGTTAGTCGTTTAGCTCGTTCACTTTCAAACGAATGGCACTGTATTTGGATTAATTCTGCTACAGATACAAAAGAAGATCGAGAACGGGCAACAGATCTGTTGCAATATGCACAAACGTTAGGGGCTACGACTGATGTATTAATTGGTGGATACGCTCGATCAATTGTCGAGTACATGCGTACTCATAATTTATTGATTGTAGCAATCACCTCTGAAGGCTTTTGGAATAACTATACTCGCAAGACAAAGTTACGTAACTTAGCGCCTGAAATTAATATTTTGACACTACCTTTCGCAGCAAAGCACCGTACTTGGCGAGATTCATTGGCTAATGTTTTTAGAAGTTTGCGCTATACGGGCAATAATGCATTGGTTATCTCTACGATCTGTGCGGTCTTGCTCACAATTGCGCTATTTCCATTGGTCGAGTACATCCAGGTTACCAACATCATTATGTGCTATCTGCTGCTAACGCTATACATTGCAGTTCGATATGGCATGTTGGCAGCCTCGTTTGTGACGATGCTTTCTGTTGTTGCATTTGACCTTGTCATGGTTCCTCCGTATTGGTCCATTAAGGTGGCCGATATCCAATACCTCTTTACGTTTTTGACAATGTTTATTGTGGGTGTGGTGGCAGCTCATTTGGTTTCAACGCGGCAAGAAATGGCCAAACAAGCTCATGAACGTGAACGACAAACTCGTCTGCTATACGAAACAGCTCGGTTGTTATCATCAGTTACTGAAGAGGAACAACTTTATGAGATTATGGCCCAAATCTTTAAGACTGATTTGGGGGTGACGTGCGAGTTTTGGATTGCAGATGCAGAAAAAGATTTAATTCGTCAAAGAGGTTCTTTAGCTCGTGTTGATCAGGCTATACTGCAATGGTGTATGGATCATGGTCAACCGGCAGGAATGGGAACGCATACTATTGCTTCTAGCCCCTATTTGTACTTACCTCTAAGGCTTGGTAGTGAAGCCCCATTAGGCGTTGTCGTTTTAAAATTAAAAAATGTTTCTCAATGGAACGATCATGGTACTAGCAATTTAATTTCAGCTCTGACAGCGCTGATTGCACAGACAGTTGACCGTTTGGAACTAGTTGAAGAAACGCGACAAACTTTAATGAGTATGGAAGCGGAACGCTTACGTCACTCCTTAATTCAAACCCTTTCTCATGACTTACGAACACCATTGACCGCGCTTAATGGTAACGTAGAGCAACTTTTACGCCAGTTGAAAAAGCATGATATTGAAGGGGCACTGGAAATAGGGGGTGTTTTGATTGAGTCTTCTGATCGTATGCGTCGCTTGGTAACGAATCTTTTGGAAATGGCTCGTCTACAAAGTAATCAAGTTGAGCTCAATAAAGAATGGTTCCCAGCAGAAGAGTTGATTGGAGCAACCTTTGCCAATCTTAAAGAGCAACTCCTTAACTTTAATGTTCGTATCGATATCGAGCCTGATTGTCCACTGCTTTATGGTGACCAGATTTTGCTTGATCGACTTCTGTCGAATTTGGTAGATAATGCTACAAAATATTGCCCGAAAGGTAGCACCGTTGTAATTGAGGTTAAACGCCGTAATGAATGTATAACGCTATCAGTGATGGATGATGGTCCAGGATTACCGAAAAATTCACAACGGCTCTTTGACCCATTCCGTCGAGGACAAAAAGAAAGTAATGTCGCTGGTGTTGGTTTGGGATTGGCTATTTGTCGGACCATTGCCCGAGTTCATGATGCGGACTTGGTTGCGCTACCATCGAGTCTTGGAGGCGCTTGCTTTACGTTGGCATTGCCTTTGGTTGAGATGCCTGAAATTGAAGATGAGGAATTACAAAACGAAGTGACTGTGGACGAGACTTTTAATGAAAGTGCGGATCGTTTCCAAATAGAAGACTCGAATATTGAGGAGGAGATGTCTGTGACCACTAGAGCAAATGGGGCTAAATTAAATGAGTAGAGAGATGATTGTTGTTGTAGAAGATGATACGTTTATTTCTACACTTTTGAATCGAGTACTTAAAGATGAAGGTTTTAAAGTCACTTTGGCGGAAAATTTAAAGCGAGGTCTTATCGCAATATCAACAGTCAAGCCTGATTTAATTCTTTTGGATTTAGGATTGCCTGACGGTGATGGATTGGAACTTATCCAGGTTTTTCGAACCCATTGCAATATTCCTATTATTGTTCTATCAGCTAGAACTGATGACAAAATGAAAGTTTTAGCTTTGGATTCTGGGGCAGATGATTATTTGACTAAACCCTTTAGTGCGGATGAGTTATTGGCTCGAGTTCGGGTGCAACTTCGACGTCGAGTAACATTGGGAGTGGAGAAGGTTGTTGATAGCGTGGCTTTTGGCGAAGTGATTTATTATCCACAAAAGCATATGTTGATAAAAAATGGCGAAGAAATTCATTTAACTAAAACTGAACAAAAGCTTTTATCAGTGTTATTAAGTTCTCAAGGTAGAGTGTTAACTCAAAGTTATCTTTTGAATGCGGTTTGGGGAAAGGGGTACATTTGTCGTCCTCATTACCTTCGAATCTACATCAATCGTTTAAGACAGAAGATAGAAGAAAATCCTACAGTGCCTCAGTTTTTAATGACTGAAATTGGTGTAGGTTATCGATTGGAGCTGCCATAATTAAACTGGTTTAAGATTAAACTTAACGCGCTTCAATTTGCGAGGCTTGAAGAGGCTGTCTTTATCTGCGTTAGGATTGGTTTTATTAGCAGCATTGGTTCACGCAATGTGGAATTACTATTTAAAAAAGGCCAATTCTAATCGTACCTTTTGGTGGGTTGTCTATTGGATGACTGCCGTAGTAACGGTTCCAGCTCTATTGATTTGGGATAGTCAAGCTTTTTCCAATATCACGTCTATCGGATGGCTGGTGATTTTTTTTATCTGCTCCCATTCATGTTTGCTATGGCGTTGTTTTACAACAGGGCTATCGCCATAGTGACTATTCCATTGTTTATCCAACAGCCAGAGGAAAGGGGCCTTTACTGACGGTCATTGCCGCCATTATTTTTTAGGTAATGCTCCAACTTTTTGGGGTTGGGTCGGTATTGGTAGTATTTTGCTTGCTATCGTTTTATTGACATTGCCTGTTTCAACTGATGAGAGTACGGCCAAAGATCTCCGGATAAAAGCGGGGGTTGTATGGGGAAGTCTGACAGGGCTTAAATCTGCTATAATAAACCTATTTAAATGTACTTATAGATATCCAAAAT
>CALESB010000068.1 GCA_937906995.1 uncultured Sutterella sp. | reverse complement strand
TTTGATTACACCCATATTTTCCCACTTGGGAACTTAGAGGGTTCCATGTCATTAGATGCAATTAAGATATGAATCTCATAGCCATTGGGAATGGAAATAAGGAACGGATAAGCGGTGTATCTCGAAGACTGCACACCCCTGTCAATGCCGTGCCGCTTCTACGAAAAACAACACGAAACGTCAGTGGGTGGATCGCGTCAAAAATCCTTGTAGATGTTAAGAGGTAGTTCAATATAGAACAACTATAAAATTCTCCATTGTAATGGCGTAATATGCATAAAATCCGCCATTACGATGGCGAACTTTATCGTATTAGCCAAAGTACTGACTGACCTTGCCTGAAACGGGTTGACACTTTTTGATGTAATAACCGAAATAGTTTACAGGTCTAAAGCATTGTCCTGAAAAACTTTACAGCCTTTTTTAAACCTGCTTTGGTTGACAACGCTTTGGATGAATCAGCTTTTGTTCTTAGAACGAAAGAAACTAGGAAGAGTCGCCGTTAAAAGATCTTCGAAATCTTTGTTGGCATCTTTACCCTTAAGTCTTGCAAGTCCTGCCGCTGCACCTATAGCTACACCAAACAAATCGGGAATGGTAAAAATCAAAACTCCAAATACAAGTGCACAAATCGCACCAATTCGAGTACCCCAAACTAATCCTGTCCAACCAAGGGTGATGGCACCGATAAAAGGCGGAATAGCGTGAAGAATAGCTATAAACAATACCTCCATTGAAATTTTCTCCTCATTTAAAAAACTGCATCAAAGAACTTTAAATAAGCTCAAAAAACTCTATACCTTAGACTTAACATACTAAAAACTTAGGCTACTTAACCTACAAAATAAATCCGATTAAGTAGCCCAATCGTTCACTAATTTAGATCAAACTTACCAAGCGTAACGGACGCCCACCGTTGCGCGCCAGTCTTCATCAAGCGTAGCGCCCCCAGTGCGTTCTACATCGGCCCAAACGTAAGCATTCTTGGTTACGTTGAAATTGGCACCGACGCCGTATTCAATCCACGTGTCCTTACCATCGACCTCGTGCACTTGAGAGTCACCGCGAACACTAGCATCGCCCATGAATTCATGAACGGCAGACGCGCGGACATACACATTTCCCTTATCAGCTGGACATTTGAGGCCTGCAGCGAAACCGACACGGCCAATCAAACTGTTAACAGAGTCCAATTCATATTCATGGCCACTATTTAAAGTTAATTGATCGGAGTCGACGTACGTGTAAGTCAATTCTGTTTGCGGTTCAACGTAGAAACTATTCATCACATCGAAGCGCCAACCAAGTTCGCCGGACACGCTTAAGGCCACGTTGTCTAAAGAACCCTTTTTGTTGCCATCAACAACGACGTCCGTGTCTGCTTTAGCCATACGGCCGATAACGTCAACGAATAAACCGCTGTCGTACATCTTGGTGCCATAGAAGGCAAGACTATAAGCATCCATATCAGCGCTACCACGTTTTAAATCAGCATCGGATTGCGTATAAGCAAAGGAAACGCCAAAACGTGGAGCATCTACTTCGGGCACTGTATCGATACCAAACTGTAACGTTGAAAAGTCATTCTTGTACTCATTCGAACCCGTGAATTTGCCACCATCATATCGTGCCCAAACGCCATGAGTTCCGTATGAAGATCGAATGTCGCCCAAGCGTTTACGAACATCATTCATCAAAATACGGTTCATAGACAAAGCTTGGGATGAAGCCAAATCTAAAACATTAGACATAACGGAGTTAGTAGAATGAGTAAGTTTTGCTACTCCGTTTTCAATTGTTCCCTTGACTGCCCCCTGATACATACCTTCATCCATTTCAACAGAGGCATTGTATTTACCTTCAGCAACACGAATGGCTTTAGTAATATCGCCTTTAGCTGCATCATTTGCGGCACCGTCTGTTGAAAGTGCGACACTGACATTATCAGCAACAGTTAGTTTTTCAATGGAAGTAAAATCCTTTCCTTCTGAACGTAAAGAAAGTGTGCCCTTTGAGGCTACAACAGTTTTTGCAGTCACATTCGTTAAAGCCATTGAAACACGATCAGCCTTAGCGGAAGTTTCCACTGTCTTAATTTCTGACTCAGTGAAATTAGCGCTGTCAGAGGTAATTAATCCATCGACCGTTGAATTTGAGACTTCAACTTTGACGCTTTCCGTTACATCAACTTGACTAACTCCACCCTGATCGAAGATATAGCCTCCACCAATAACATTACCTTTGACAGTAGAATCTTCAACACGAACTGCAGCATTTGCTACATTTGAAGTCAGTTTTAATTCTGGATTCTTATCATATTTTCGATAAACATAACCACCACCAACGACCGTGCCTACTGAGCTTCCATTTTTTACAATAACAGTTGAAGTGGTTCCAGCTTTGGCTAAAGATTGGCGTTCGGCAGTTGATCCTTCTGCTCCGCCATCCAAGGCGCCGTTAAAGCCATAGTCGACATAACTTCCACCGATGACTAAACCATCTACAACCGCTCCATCAATGGTCACTTTGGTATTTCCTGTAATTTCTGAATTACCAAACCAATTAACGCGATTGCCCCCAACAACAAATTTACTTACTGTAACTCCTTGCCCAATGTTGATGTCAGTATTTCCGATACGCACCCAACTTCCGATTTGGCTGGAGTTCCCGCTAATTAAACCCCCGCCAATAACCTCAGATACAGAGCTAGAGCCACCATTGATAGCATCAATCGTAATGGATGAGTTTTTTACATTAATCTGGGAGTTTTCATTGTAGTAAAGACGTCCTCCGCCTAATACACGCAAATTTCCAGTGACATTGGTCAAATGAATTTTTGTCTTTTCTTGTTCGATAGTTGTTTTGCCACCATCTGTGTAGGAACTAGCCGTAATAGAACGCACTTCCTTGTTTCTAAATTCAGCATTTTTAATAATGATTTCAGAAGTGTTTGCAGCTACAGTTTTGTTAGAACCAATTTTAGAACCGCCATAAATGCTAGAGCCCTCAAAGACCGTTTTTCCATTTTCTCCTGTGATTTTAATAAGGCTATTTTTCAAATCGACAGTATTATTCCCACCAGCCCAAATGGAGTTTGCTCCTTGAATGGTTTTACCCCCCGTAAGAATTAACTCGCTTGATGTTGCCGATGTTGTAACATTGAAATAATCTGACTTTGTTACATCGATGGACGGATCAACACTTGCCAAGACGGATGTACTTACTAAAACACCCATAGCACTAACAATTACTGCGGCTCTTTTGCCAGTCTGAACTGAAGATGTAATTTCATTGACAACTATCATCTTATCGCGAGCCGGATTGAATACAATTTTAAAAACCTTGTTCATATCAATATCTCCAATACATACAACGGATGTGAACGGTAATTGATACTAAATTGTGCCCCCCCCAGTCATAAAATCCCACTAAAAATCAAAATATCTAGATTCATTGTTGTTTTTTAGCAACAAGGTTTGGGAATGATGAGTTATTTAATAGCTAGCTTATGACAATAAGAACGTTCTAAAAATTGAAGACTAGAGAATAAGAAAGCCCGTTAGAGCCTATAAAAGGCACAAAACTCAGGTGATTATCGGCGAATATAACTTGTGAAACAAGACTACAACTGTCATTGGTTCACTGTAGTAGGGATGTACCTTGGGGCTTGAATTAGGCTTTTAAATATCTATTTCCGTGGCGAACCAACTAATAGATCACGGCATAAATAACCGCCTTAAATGCCCTAGAAACAATGTTTCTCTTGTCGAAGCTAATACAAAGAGTGTCAAAGCCACCAAATTCGCTTAAATCAATAAAATCAGAATCAACGCATAATAAACGATCATTTTTATCATAAAGGTTGACTTTGATATCAATTAATTCATCAATATCTTCATTGGAAGAAGACGGTTCATCAGAGATCTGAACAATCACATCTAGTCTATCTTCATCTTCAGAATCGAAGCCAACTTGGTCGACTTGAAGCCCGTATTGAGAAAACATTTTTGTTTTAACGACAGAATTTTCATATAGATGGGTTAAGTCTGGGGCTAATTCCTTGTTGCTCATTTTATTTTTACCAATGGAGTCAATGTTTCTGATTACTATAGCACATGGTTTAACGTAAGTCTGCGGTAGTTCATGCTATATTCTGGTATCATATATTGAGCTAATCAGTTATTCGTGATGCTAGGGGAATAAAACATGTTCGGCTTTTGTCTATTTCTGTCGATTTTATGTTTTTTGAGTTTTGCTATATACGGCTTGTTTGCAGTCATTCAATGGTATGCCTCAGGTAAACAAACCGATATTAAAAAAAGTTTCCCCAAGTTGAAAGCTATGCTTGGTGCCGGATGCTTGGTATTCATACTTGGTGTCACGGTTAGTGACAGCACAATGAAAGCGTTAGCGGATAACTTTATTATGTTCTGCGTTGCAGTGTGCGCCTTGGGGGCCTTACTGATCTATTTGTTTCCGTTTCTCTTTTTTCTTGGCTTTTCTCCTCAGCCACATAATGAGGAAGATGACTCTTATGAGTTCCCATCTAGGCGAAAAGAACGAAAGGAAAGTTCTAGGAATTTGTTGAAAGCGTCAGAAGGGGATGTCCGGGTATCCGACCTCAATAAACGCTATACTGATAAAAAGCCTAATTAAAAGAAAAGTACGGATAAGTGGACTGTTCAAATTTGATTAACTCATTGATTAATATAAATTATTGAAGTATTTGTGTTAGAATATTTTGTGTTAACGACTACTGTTGGGGCGCCTCAACAGTGGCAGGATTGGACAGAATCTACGGTGGAGGAAATGGTGCGGACCGGTGAAACCGTAGCACAGCTGCCAATCCATTCGTTATCTATCCACTATTCAGCCGTGACAAATCACCTTTCTAGTGTCTAAGAAAATCTTTTGCATCATAAACTGATGTGTCTTGATTCAAAATTCAAAAATTAATAAAAAATTCAGCTAGTCCAAAAAGGAAATAACCATGACTATCTGCAAAATCATTGAACCCAAAGAGCCCGTTCGCTTTGAATTTATATCCAGTGACAACGATAAAGAAACGCAGGCTTCGTTTGAGACCTCACCGCTACGAGTGCCCATTAAAATTTGGACGAACGATGTTGATGAAGCCTCCATTCGTCAGCTTGAAAATGTGGCTAAGTTGCCTTTTGTTTTTCACCATATTGCCGCAATGCCAGATGTTCATGTTGGCATGGGTGCAACTATTGGAAGCGTCATTGCCACGCAAGGAGCTGTGATTCCTGCGGCCGTGGGTGTAGACATTGGTTGCGGTATGTTGGCTGTAAAGACTAACCTCAAAAAGTCCGATACTGATGAATCAAAATTAAAAGCGGCTTTGGCTTCGATTTTGCGTCGGACACCCGTCGGTTTCCAACAACATAAAGACAAGAATATTCATTGGGGGGCCTGTAAAGAACTTGAAGAAGGTTTGAGCGAAATTCTAAAACGTGAGCCCTCCATCCTAGACAAGATGAAAAGTCGGCATTGGAGCAATGAAATGGCAACGTTGGGTGGTGGCAACCACTTCATCGAATTATCAGCCGACGAAAACGAAGATCTTTGGGTCATGCTTCATACAGGATCGCGTGGACCGGGTAACGTGATGGCCAGCTACTTTATCCAAAAGGCAAAAGAGCAATCCATAGCCAATCATGAGGACCTCGTGGACTTGAACCTAGCGAGTTTTGCTGAAGGTACCCAGTTATTCGATAACTACATGTTGGCGACGATGTGGGCTCAACGCTATGCTCAATTGAACCGTTCTGAAATTCTCAAGGACGTGTTGCTTTCCCTTAAGGACATATGGCCTGAGGTAACAACTGTTGGAGAAGTAATTAATTGCCACCATAACTATGTTGCTAAGGAAAATCACTTTGGCGAAAGCGTTTGGGTTACTCGAAAGGGGGCTATTCGTGCCGGAGCAGGAGAGATGGGGATCATTCCGGGTAGCATGGGCGCTCAATCCTTCTTGGTGAGGGGGCTGGGTAACCCTGAATCCTTTATGAGTTCCTCTCACGGTGCCGGAAGACTAATGAGTCGAGCAAAGGCGAAACAGTTTTTCTCTATGAATGATCTTAAGGAGCAAACCAAGGGTGTTGTTTGCCGTCATGATGAGCACGTCATCGATGAAATTCCTGGTGCTTATAAAAATATTCATGATGTGATGGCTAACCAAGAGGATTTGGTGGAGGTCGTACATACGCTCAAGCAAATTCTTTGCGTTAAAGGCTAGCTAATTTAGTTAAGAAAGATGAAGGAGGTAATGCAATGATCGGTCAACCACTGATGGGTATTCTTATCGGTGATGTGGTGGGAAGCGCTTACGAAATTGCGCCTGCTCAATCTTTGTTTTTCCCGCTGTATACGAGTCACAGTCATCCCACAGACGACACGGTGCTGACACTGGCTGTAGCTGAAGCCGTTATCGAAGGGAAGGGGAATCCGCAACTCACGAGAGAACTCACAAAAATGAAACTCGTTGAGGCGGTGGAGACTTGGCCCAAAGCGGGTTATGGCGCTCGATTTTTAAAATGGGCGCTTTGCTCTGACTTAAGTCCCTACAACAGTTGGGCTAACGGCGCTGCTATGCGTGTTGCCTCTGTTGCCTGGGTATACAACACTTTGGATGATGTCGAAGCTTATGCGAAGATAACCGCCGAAGTAACTCATGATCATCCCGATGCCATACAGGGGGCTCAAACCGTCGCAGGACTCATTTGGTTGGCTAAACAAGGATATAACAAGGAGGATCTCCTTTACTACGCAACTAACTGTAAAGGTTACGATGTAAGTCAAGTCGCGACCGACTGGAGCATTCTCAAAGATCATAATGCTCAGCAGGTCTTAGCAAAGAGAAAAACTCGTAGCGCTGTTTACTCGATTCCGAGATGCATTCGAGCTTTTTTGGAAAGTGAAAATTTTGAAGAAGCGGTTCGTTTAGCCGTTTGTTTAGGCGGAGACACCGATACGCAGGGGTCCATCACGGGCGCTATCGCGGAAGCGTTTTATCGTGAAATCCCAGATGAAATGAAATTGGAAGCTTTAAAGCGTTGCTCGGAGGATTTGGTAGAACACTTAAACTGCTACCTTGTTGGAAACTTAGCTCACAAGTGAATTTCTCCAGTTTGGGATACGTAGAGGACAGCATCAAACTCCGACAATAACCAATGTTTATCAGCATTAAATAAGTCGAGCATTTTCTTCTGAACGTCTTTTGGCACAACTTGTCCCTTTCGTTTTTTCACTCTCTCTTTCAAAGTTTTAGGATTGGGTGGATTCAAAACTATGGCGACAATTTGATAGCCTCTTTGACGAAGGCGGCTGATTAACTTCTGTCGTGCAGTATGCACAAGATTGGTCTTGTCGATAACAAAGGATTGACGAGTTCTAATTAACTCTTCTTGATACTCCTCGCATCGACGAGAGGCCTCGGAAACGCATTTCTTCCAATATGAATAGTCACCATTGGCAAGTAACTTCACCTCTCTATCCAAAGAGACTTGAGGCAAATCGGCGAGCCATGCATGTTCTTCAACAAAAGTCGTTTTCCCCGAATAGGGAATGCCGACCATGAAGATACAAATAGGCGATTCGTCTAGGCGCATAGCTCAATTTATTTTTTTAAGATGGACTTAATACCGTTAATAACGGCTGCGCCAACCTTGCGTTCAATGCCGGACTTTGTCATTGGCACTCCGGTTTTCCTAGAAATTTTTTGCTTTAATCCTGTAATGCCTAATAATGTCTTCCAACTGAAACCTCCTCTATTCATAAGAAGTCAATCTCCATTCTTCAATCTGTTCATTAAAAATTGCTGCTATATTCGAAGGCGCTACGGTGCGGCTTTCGAAACAGATGCTCTCTTCTTTCCCATTTTAATAACCTGAGCAGAGTGACTAAAGATTCTCAAATTTGTGGTTCATATGAAGTAAGGTCGTAGATTCGGAATTTTGATTCTGAGTTTTTTAAAATAAAGACTCAAGAGGATCAAAATGACAAAATTTTCACCAGAATTTCGCCAAACTGTTATCGAAAGAGTTCGTAGCGGCGAACCCCAAACTGAAGTTGCAAAAAGTTTGGGAATCAGCTCCAAAACCGTCCATGGTTGGTGGAGTGCTGCTAAGCAAGATCTACCAACTCAGGAATTGACCGATACAGAGGAAATCGCTCGTTTACGTCGTTTACTTCGCGAACGTGAAGCTGAAATTGCTTTTTTAAAAAAATCTCTGGAACCCTCTTGGTTGTCAAGTAGGATCAAAATAATAAAATT
>CALESB010000067.1 GCA_937906995.1 uncultured Sutterella sp. | reverse complement strand
GTATGTTTTTTAAATATGCTTAGTTGGGTTTAATTAGATTTTCCCTAACGGTTATAGATTGAAGGTATGTTTATGTGGCCGATTTCAGAATTGGGTTATGCGACAACAGTGGCTCGCATCTCTACTTTTTCTTTAGTTTGTCTTTGTTTTCTTAGTTTATTTGCTATACCGGTAGAGCAGCTATCGTGGACTCAAAAAACTGCCATAGAGCAAAGACAAAAGCAACTCCAAATTTTAGGGGAGGCTTCTCATCTAACTCAAACTCAGTGGGTTTTACTCACAGTTTCTAAGGGGGCTTGGCTGTTGACTGTTCCAGAAACTGAGTTAAAAGAATCGAAACAACAAAAAGTGCTACCCACGAAGGAAAAAACCAAAAAAGGAATGGATAAAGTTGTGGACTCTTCAAATTTAGCAGTAAAAAAAGAGTCATTTGGAAGCTCATCTCATACAAAATCGATTAATGGATCATCAGGAAAGAGATCACAAGATACGATTATCTTTAGAGAGCTTGTCGAGGTAATTGAGAGAAATAAACATTATCCCAAAAGAGCTCGAGCCTATGGAATCCAGGGTGTAATTAAAGTAGTGGTCAGCATCGATTCTCACGGAGTAGTTAAAAATTATCATTTGGAAAACGGAGGACATGCTTTATTGCGCATGGCAACTCAAGAAGCAAGCGCCAAACTGATAGGACTTCAAACAAGTGCATCCTCGGCTTCTCAATTGACAATACCAGTGTATTACCAAATTCACTAACCATGAGGAAAAGGAGTTTGTATAAACACTACCTTAATCTGGAGGACTAACGCTGATTATGAAAATAATTGTGCAAAGAGCAAAGATTTGACTTTGCTCTTTGCAATAAATCATTAGGAACGTTTGGGTAGTAAAGGCTTAAATTGTTCAAACCCAGCTAATGCAACAGCTGTTAAAAAGACCAACTGTGGCCCCAAGTGAATATCTTCTTTAACATAATATTCAGCGGTGGTGTGATTGTCGACTTGTTGACCTCCAGCGCATAAACAAGTTGCAGGAATACCTACACTAACAGGATAGTTGGCATCGGTTGATGAGAAACCGTAATTTTTCAATTCAATGCCAAGGGCTTTTTGAGCAGAGCGTGCGACTTGCAACAGTGGGCATTCGTGAGCTAATTGTCCAGCAGGACGATCGCCAATTTGGGTTTTTGTAACCTTTAAAATTTTTGACTCACGGTCAACGTCCCAGTAGCTATTTTCCTCTTCAACGGCATCATCAAAACACTTCAAAATACGAGCTTCGATATCAAGCAAATCATTGTTATCCAAGCTACGCATGTCAATGTCGCATTCGCAATGAGGAGCAATGGTGTTGACGCTGCGTCCCCCTTTGATTGTTCCGATTGTAAATGTCGTACGACTGGCTTTGTTGGTTTTTAGTTTGGCGACTTTCGCTCCTGCAATGCACATAGCATGAATAGCACTTGGAGTGGTGCCGAAGCCGCTCATCGAATGCCCGCCTTCACCGTCGATACTGATGCGCCAACGATGAGAGCCGATGGCTGCATGCAAAATACGATGGACATCCGTTCCGTCAACGGCAATAAAAGCATCAACATGGTTGTGGGAGTTGAAGAATTTTGAACCTCGGATGTCACCATTTCCTTCTTCTCCAACCGTGCCAACAAAATAAATGTCGCCTTCAGGTTGAATGCCAAACTTCATAAAGCAACGAATTGTTTGTAGCAAAGCCCGAAGGCCAGAAGCGTTATCTCCGATGCCGGGTGCTCTGTAGATGTTGCCTTCATGAGTGACATTAATTGGAGTATCCATAGGAAATACGGTATCCATATGCGCGCCAAAAGCAACAATAGGGCCATTTCCATGTCCCTTTAATTTGCCCACAACATTTCCGATTTCGTCAATGCAGACATCGGTAAGTCCATACTTTTTCATTCGATTAGCAATTTCTTGTGCTCGAGTTGATTCTTGAAAAGTTGGGGACGGAATTTCACAAATTTCGATTTGTTCCTGCATTGCAAAGTCAGTTTCATCGAGTGCCAATTGCAATGCTTGAGCAATTTTAGGGTCCGTTTTGAGGGCCTCAACAGCTTCATAGATGGAAGCATTTAATGGAGGAAGTTCTTGTGCCATAGCTGGATTCCTTTCAGAGTAGAGGATTTGTTGTATTGCATTTCATCTTCGAATGCACTCTGTTCAGACACAAAACATTTGGAGGACTGGACGGACTGTATTTTAGGTCAAGCCAGAAAAGAAAAAACCTAGTAGTTTCCACGAACGAAAATGGCTCTGGAAATGCAGTTCCAGAGCCAAAGTTTAAAAATCTCGGGAGAGAGATTTAGAATCGGAAGTCGCGTTCACCATCTTCAATACGTTCTAGACGAATGATAGAAGCCTTACGAATCTTTTCATGAGGAATTTTTGGAATTTCTGCTTCGATAACGGCCTTAGCAGCTTCTCTCGTTTCAGGACGAGCATAATCTTCCAAATATTCTTTAAGTGTCATGATGGCATTGGCTTGGCAGTATGTGGCAATTTCCCCCGCTTTAGCCAATTCCATAAATCGGTCACCCGTGCGGCCAGCACGATAGCATGCCGTGCACCAACTCGGTAAATAGCCACCGTCCAGTAACCACTTAACAACTTCATCCAAAGTACGGCGGTCGCTTGTTTCAAATTGAGCAGAGTTGTCTTCTTTTTCTTCTTCAATGACATAGCCGCCAACGCTAGTGCGAGAACCTCCGCTAATTTGAGATACGCCGACTTCTAAGCACTTACCACGTACACGAGCAGATTCGCGAGTAGAAATAATCATGCCAGTATAAGGAACGGCTAAACGGATCAAGGCAACAATCTTTAAGAAAAGCTCATCGGGTACAGCATTTGTAAAGGTGTGCGGATCAATGTCGTCGGCCGGACAAATGCGAGGAACGCTGATAGTGTGCGGTCCAACACCCCAAGTTGCCTCTAAGTGTTCAGCATGCATTAAAAGACCAACAAAATCATAACGGCAATGTGTTAACCCAAACAATACACCTAAACCAACGTCGTCAATTCCACCTTCCATTGCACGGTCCATGGCTTCAGTGTGGTAGGCATAGTCGCTCTTTGGTCCTTTCGGATGCAAGAGTTGGTATTGTTCCTTGTGGTAGGTTTCTTGGAAAAGTTGGTAGGTGCCAATACCAGCTTCATGAAGCTTTTTGTAGTTCTCAACTGTTGTTGCGGCAATATTGATATTGACTCGACGAATAGCACCATTTTTATGTTTGATGGAATAAATCGTGTCAATGCATTCTAAAATATATTCAATAGGATTATGACGAGGATGTTCGCCCGCTTCTAGTAACAGACGCTTGTGTCCCATGTCTTGTAGAGCAATAACCTCACGTCGGATTTGGTCTTGAGTAAGTTTTTTGCGAACAATATTTTTGTTCTTTGCATGATAGGGACAATACGTACAACCGTTGATACAGTGGTTAGAAAGATAAAGCGGAGCAAATAAAACGATACGATTACCGTAGATGTGTTCCTTGACTTTTTTTGCAGTTGCAAAAATCTTTTCGTTTAAACCTTCATCTTCGCAAGCTAATAAAACTGCAGCTTCACGATGCGTTAAGCCCTTAAAGGCAGCTGCTTTTTCAAGCAAAGCATGAATCATTTCGTGGTCATGCTTGTGTTCTTGCGCATAAGCCAATGTGGCTTCGATTTCTTCATGAGCAATAAACTCTTCAGCAATTTTTGATTTCGGGTTGTACATTGAAAACCTCTCGTAAACAATCAAGTCTGAAATAGTTTAGCTAATTTTTAAATCAAATAAAAGTAGGGTGATAGTCCAAAAGTCTCAATATTTTCAGTGCTTTACAAGATGGGGGTATTTTCAAAACCCCTAAAGAGGTATGTTTTTTTAAAGTTTGATTTTTCTCAAATGTAAGAGAAGAGATTTTGAATTTTCAGCTCTTAGATAGAAAAGAAAAACGGCTTTGAAAATGAATTCAAAGCCGTTTGCAAGATTAAGTGACAGTTACCAAATAACCTTAAAGTAACTTTGGGTAATGTGATAATACACTGGTGCAGCAAACATCAATGGAGCAAGTCGTTCAAGGGTTCCACGTCCTAAATACTTGTCACCATCCATAAAGCGACTCCCTAAAGAGCGTTTAATGGCTGCAATAACAACATCCCCCATAGCTCCACATGTGACAATAGCAAAAGCCATGATAAGGGCTTGCCAGGTTCTAAACGGAGTCATCCAGAAAAGGGCATATCCGAGCATCATGGCCGCAAAACCGCCAACTGCAATTCCTTTGATGGTTTTATGGGGATTATCACGAAGCGTTTTTCCTCCAAAATAGGAACTAGCAATGACAACAAATAAGTCACCGATGAACACAATCAAAAGGAAAAATAGCAGCAGTAGTGAGGCACTAGAGCCAAATTTCACAATTTCTAAATTCATTAAAGCAGGGGCATGACTGACGCAGTACACACTTAACATAAGGCCCCATTGAACCTTCGCGACACGCTCTAAGAAGAGATCACTGTCATTGCCAATGGACATCAAAACCGGTAACAGTAAGAAAAGATAGACGGGAATAAAAAGTGTGAAGAGTTGGTACTGATCCCATGCAATCAAAATATACTGTAATGGAATAACGATATAAAAAGAAACAACAAGTGCCCAGTGATCAGACACTTTTGTTGGAGTTAAGGCTACAAATTCTCTAAAAGTCAAAAATGAAATAAATGCAAAAACGACTAATAGAAAGTTCATGCCACCCCAAAAAGCGATGGCAAAAATCAAAATGAGCCACCAACCCGCTCGAACGCGAGAATTCACAACTCGTAAACGTTCAATTTGTTCAGCGGTCGTTGCTTTTCTGACAGCCCATTGGCCATAGCTAGTACCAAATGTGATCAAGAGGACCAGGCAGAGCAGTACTAGTTGATAGGTTTCTTGAAGAGTAATACCTAAACGCATCTTATTGCTCCGATAACTTAATGACGGCCTCACGAGCTCGTGCTAGAAAAACATCTTTAGGATCGTCCGGCGAGAAAGGCAGTGGAGCGCCAAACCGAACTGAGCAGATAGTGGGTACAGGAATTAAAGCCCCTTTGGGCATGGCTCTGTGCAAGTTTTCAATATAAACAGGGATAAGCTCTACATTGGGAAACTCACGAGCTAGACGCCAAATACCAGATTTGAATTCACTTGGAATTGGTTGTGGACGTCGTGTGCCCTCTGGAAAAATAATCATTGAAGAGCCTTCGCGCAGGCACTCACGTAATGGTTCCATTGGGTCGCTTGATTCAGTACGACGGCGATCAACCAACACAACATTAAGTTCATCAATCGCAATGCGACGACGAATAGCCCCTTTAATCCAATAATCTCTCGCAGCAACGGGACGAGTATGGCGTCGGATTTCTGAAGGCAAGGCCGACCAGAGCACGATCGTATCTAAATGGCTAGTGTGATTAGCAAAATAAATACGCTGACGATTGGAAGGTGTACTACCCTTCCATTGCGGATATCCACCCATCAACAATTTCGTCAGCAAAACAATAGGAGTAACGAGCTTAAACAAAATAGCTCCTTTGTGAAGTTCACATTTGAATAGACATTATGGTCGTATTTTACTCGGGGAAGTACTATTGCGCCGAGTTAATTGTCATAACTTTGCTTTTCAGAGCCGGCAAAATGGTTCTTGTTTGTCGGATTCGGCTAGCATGAATCTCACCTAAAAGAACGCCTTCCCCTTGTGTTAGCTCTGCTACAGTTGTCCCCCATGGATCTATTAAAATACTGTGTCCCCAGGTTTGGCGGCCATTTTCATGGTGTCCACCTTGTGCGCAGGCAAGCACATAACACTGATTTTCAATGGCGCGTGCTCTTACTAATGTTTCCCAGTGAGCTCGTCCCGTAAAAGCAGTAAAGCAAGCCGGTAATGCAATGATGTCTGGGTTGCCCAACTGTCGGAAGAGTTCTGGAAAACGTAGGTCAAAGCAAACACCAAGACCAACTTTCCAAAGCCCCTCCCAGCTTTCCATCGTGAAGTTTTTCACTTCTTTGCCAGGTTCTGTAGTGGCATTCTCGTTGTATTGCTCATTACCGCGTTCAAATTGAAACAGGTGAATCTTGTCGTAGCGTGTAGCAACTTCGCCATCAGGTCCATAGACCATACAGGCATTAATGAAATGCTTATCATCATGTCCCTTTAATGGAATCGTGCCTGCTACTAGCCAAATTTGCATCTCTTTTGCAATACTGCTCATCGCTTTTTGAATCGGTCCTTGCTTAGGAGCTTCTGCTACTTTTAATAACTCTTCGTCACTTTTAGGCATAAACGCGAAGTTTTCTGGCAGTACTATTAACTCGGCACCACTTTGAGCAGCAGAACGAATTAAACCGACCGCAGTGAGTACATTTTGTTCAACGTCCATCGTTGAAACCATTTGACAAGCAGCAATTCTCATTTCAAAACCTATCTACGGAGCTTGAGAGGCGGTAACAGTACGACTTTGGTCACTTACTTTTTGAATGACCGGTTTATCTACTGTTCCGCTGACTTCATATTCAACACTAAATAATTGTGATAACGGTGCCTGGAGAGCAAGTTGTGCAAGGAAACTACCAACACCTAAGAGGGGATTGGCTACAGCTAATGCAACTGAAGCACCACCTAAGCTGATATCAGGGAGTATTGAAATTTTAACCTTTTGCGTTAGAGTATTTAAATCTAGCCATCCTTGGCTCAAAATTGTGGCTTGAGGTCCAACAATTCGTAGCGAATCTGTGGTTGCTAAGCCATTATTGATTTCAACAGTTCCATTAATTGAGTCAAAGACAAAACCACGACCAACAACATCTCTGAAATCAAGAGCAAAGCGACGAAGCAATTGTTGTAAGCTCATTAACGACATCAGGCGGCCAGCACCGGGTTCGACTTGTGTAATTTGGCCGGATAGCAGTTGTGTTGAAATTTGGCCATGAAGGCTTGATGTATTAAAGTCAACAGGAGCCCCATTCCACTTCAATTTAGCATTGACTTGGCCTCGACCACTATTGATGACTTGTTGGTAATGTGCTCTTTCAAGAAGGTCACCAATATCACTAACATCCAGTGTTGCATTTAATGTGGTTTGAGACTTTTGTTTTTTTCCAGAGTCCCAGATGCCGTTCACAGCAAGTTTGGCTTCTTTTGTTTTTACCTCGAACGAATCCAAAACCCAAGCTTGGTTTTCTCCAAAACCTGAGTTTTTCGCAGATATTGTCAAGGCTCCAAGATCGTAATCAACATACTTAAGCCGATCAATGCCCAAAGTTAAACTAGGTAAAGAATCAGTTGTTTTTGGTACTAGCTTTAATGTTTTATCTACAAGCGTCTTTTGTGGGATTGTTAAATAATCAAAGTGTGCTTTTAGCTGTGGATGCTTGTTGGAAGTGCCCGGGGTCCAACTAAATTGACCATTAAACAGGTTTGAAGAAAGACTACCACTCCAGGCTTGTTGGCGATTTGAAGCAACGTTAACTTTGACATGATTAAATACCATGCCGTTGTAGTCTAAGTAACCAAAGTTTGTGACAACTCGATTTAAGGTCATCGTCTTAAGGTCAGCATTTGGATCAATTTCTTGTTGTGTGAGAATATGGTCAATAGCTTCTTGCCATTCGCTCCAAACTAGCTTTTTAGTATTGATGTAAAGCGATAAGCCGGTGTAATCAGGAATAGATTCAACAGGCGTGTTAATAGCAAAATAACCTCGAGTGGCTTTTAAACCTCGATCAGTACCACTATAAAGAATGGCCATCTTTAGTAGGTTTTCACGAATAGATAACCTCATACGGTTATCACACTCTTTTTTGTTAGAGCATGGCTCCATGTCAAACACCACAGGCCAAGCTTCTTCTTTTGTTTTGTTAAACGGTTCTGGTACTTGGGTATAAGCGCCAGTTAAAGAACTTTCCACATGGACTCTAATTCCCTTGTGAAGTTCAACTCGTACATTAGCGTTCGTTTCGCCTTTGACAAAGTCTAAAAGAGAGGTTGATGCAGGAGAATTGATGATTTTTGCAACCATTGTGGCATCAGCCATACCACTTGCAGCAATGATGATTTTCCCACTTGTATCTGTATTGATTGAGCCCGTGGCAGATTTTCCATACACCTCGGCTGTTAGTTTGGGTGACCATACGCCCTTTTCACTAAAAGTCACAGTTCCATTTGCTTTATCTAAAGGAGGAACATTATTTAAATGAACAAAGTTGTTAGCCAAATGTACAGCACCATTGACTTTAGTGTTGTGAACTTCTGTGATAGGGATGTAAAGATCAAGTTCTAGTTGCGCATCGCCACGGAGTGTGCTCTTTTCAAAGGGATGACCAATCATCGCCGAGACAGGACTATGGTTGACGTAGTCAGCCATAGCTCTTAAAGGAGCTTGAGCATATCCCTTAATTACAAGAGGCACTCCATGTGCTCCGTAAGAGGGGATGCTAGCAGTGACGTTTTGCAGTAAAGCTCCCCCTTGAGCTCGACCAGTGTGTGCCCGAACAGTCATGCCATCGCCAATAAAAGTGATTCTGCCGTGGATTTGATCAATCCATGGCCAAGGACCAGGAATCCACTGTCCCTTGCTGTCCTTTTTCATTGACGGCAGATAATCCAGTTTAGCGTTCTCAATATCACCTTCGATTTTGAAGATGTAGTTTGGATTAGTGGACTTATGAAAGGGAAACTCTCTTAAAGGACCATAAACATCAACTTTAGCATTACGTGCTATACCACCTTGTAAGGCACCTTTTAACCAATTGTTTGTACCCCAACCGCCCGCAACTAAGGGGATATAGCGGTATGCACTACGAGCGTCTAAGTAATGAATATCTCCGCGAACTTCAAGCGTTCCCAAGTCGCCCGTATTCAACCATTTTCCGTATAGTTGTAATGAAGTATCTCGGTTGCTTGCCAAGAGTTCTTCAATCGTTAGTTCTGCGTTTGACCCAGTGTTCCATCGCCCATTGAGCTTGAGGGTATCAAATGTCAAGGAGGGTTCTGGAAAAATACCAGGGAAAGTGAGTTGAGAGCTAGGAGAGTCAATGACAAAGTGACCACCACCTTGATTTAGCTCTAGGCGTCCTGAAAGATTTTTGAAGCCAGATTGGGCCAAATGACCTGGCATTGTTGGAATGCCAGAAATTGTGAGCCCCTTAAAGTTGAGGCGGATATCATACTCATTGGGATTTGTTATGTCTCCTCTCCAAGAACTTTCGAAGTTATCAATGAGGCCATGTGCATTAAGCTGGCGGATGGCTTGGAGTCCTTTCTGAGGAATGGGCAATTGAAGCCCAATGGTTGATAGTGCTTGAAGATCAAAAAAATCTAGATTCATTTGACCATCAAAGAAAGTACCGTCTTTGATGAATCCTTGAAGCTCTAGATTGCCAAGATAATAAGGACTTTTTCCACGTGGCTTAATGATTAAATCGCGTGATTTAATCTTTAAGAAATTATTATCACTTAAAGTTTGTTCTATACGTCCTTGAAATGAGTCAAATTCAAAGGGTTTGCTTTGTGGTGTCCAGCGGACGCTGACATCATCAAGAGAAATATCAGTTGTAATAGAAGTTGGCCTTAAGTCTGCAAACGTCATCCAAACAGAGGCCTTTCCATGTCCACGATGAACAAACTGATCGAGATTTAATCGATCTGCAATTAAGCCAAAATTGACCTCAGGGATATTGGCATAAACTGTTCCATAAAGATTGTGAAGGCGGTTTTTCTCGCCTAACAGAGTCTCTCGGAATCGAACACGAACATCTAAATAAGTTTTTTCTTTACCAATGAGTGTTGACTGAATACCTGCGGTCCATGCCATGGCATAGCGATGAAGCAAGAGATTGGTGTTGACTAGTTGTACGCTATGAGGAGAGGCTTCTGTATGATCGATATAACTAAAGTGGCCATTATTAATTTCGATGTGGCGTTGGTCCAATAAGGCTTCAAATACTGCAGGGGTTTCAGATTGTCCATCAAAAAAATCAGA
The DNA here is from genome assembly GCA_937906995.1 of uncultured Sutterella sp. Taxonomy (GTDB): domain Bacteria; phylum Pseudomonadota; class Gammaproteobacteria; order Burkholderiales; family Burkholderiaceae_F; genus Aphodousia. Next base: position 19,255 of record CALESB010000067.1, on the reverse strand, counting down.
GCTAGACTTTGGGGAAGTCGGCACTGCAGCGGTATCCACGGTAAAGCCTCCAATGTTAAAAATGTTTTTGGAGAGTCTTTCAATGTGTAAATCTGGATCAATAATGACAATACGTCGTGTGATTGGACGTAACTTAAAAAGTGACTCTAAAGAAAAAGTAACTTGAACTTTAGGTAACGTTAAAGAAGCTTTTTCTCCTGGGCGAGAAAGCGTCATGTTCGTGACCGTTAAGCGAGGAACAAAAAACTGCCAGTCAGCGTAGATACTGTCAACTTGAATTTGAGTGTGGAGTTGTTCTTCGAGATATGTCTCTAAAGTAGGGTATAACTTTTCAATGTTAGGTAGAGCCCAAAATCGAACGATAGTGAGAGCTATCGCCAAGAACATATAAATAAACAGTAAAAACCATCCTGCCAAGCGCAAAATTGTTTTCCAATGAAAAGCATTCTTGAGCGGCATATTTTTTAATGTTTTTTGTGATGAGTTCAGGGATGACTTATCCGTCAATACAGGCTCCTAGGACAATAGAAACTTTACCACACTGATTCCATGTTTTTCAGTTTTTGCGTTTGTTTTGAGCCTCAGTGTGCAACAGAAGCTTGCAGGAAATCACAAGTCATAAGCAGAAACTTAAGTTCCTAGGACGCTTCTGTTAAACTCGACAAAAGATGGACATACGAGACCTATTATGAAAACAGTTTCACTACAGTCACTGCCGGACATTTCACACTTTATTAAACGTTCTTTGTTGAGCGCTCAGCCTCTTATGAATGATGTAGAGCGTTTGGAGTGGTTAGATGATCTTTCACAAGCTCCATTTACTCGTCAAAAAATGCAAGCTTATATCAGCGACATTGACGATACAGAGGAGCTGGAATTAAAGCTACGAATGTTGCGTCGTGAGGTTTTAATGGTTCTTGTTGCCAGAGATGCATTAAAACGAGGGGACTATTTTGAGGTCGTCCGAACAATGACAGACCTGGCAGAGGTTTCGATTAACGCAGTAGTTCGAGCTCATGCACTGCAGTTGGCAAAACGCTTCGGTATTCCTACATCGGTTCAAGGGGTGCCACAAGATCTGTTAGTTGTAGGAATGGGCAAGTTGGGTGGTGAGGAACTCAATGTAAGTTCAGACATAGATTTGGTTTTTGTCTTTGATGAACAAGGTAAATGCCGGGCTTGTGATATGTGTCCTAATCCTCGAAAAGAGCTCAGTAATATGGAGTTTTTCGAGAGACTCAGTAAAAAGATTATTCCCGCTCTGTCTGAAATCTCTGGGGCTGGTTTTGTTTTCCGTGTGGATATGCGTTTACGCCCCAATGGGGACTCTGGTCCTATTTGTGTTAGCAATGATATGCTTGAGGAATATCTATACGTTCAAGGTCGAGAGTGGGAGAGATTCGCATGGCTTAAATCACGTATTGTCAGTGAACCTGTTTTTTCTACACTTGAGGTATTTGAAGAGCAAAAGCGTCATCTCCAAGACACGGTTAGACCTTTTGTTTTTAGAAAATACGTAGACTTTAATGCTATTAGTGCTCTTTCGAATCTTCACAAGCTTATTCGAGCAGAAACCGTTCGACGAGAGGCTGGTAAGGAATTGGGTGTCAATATTAAGTTGGGTAGAGGGGGTATTCGGGAAATTGAATTTTTGACTCAAACATTCCAGGTGATTCGTGGTGGGAGAGAGCCTCAGTTACGTGGGAAGAGTACATTGACTATGTTGCCTATGTTGGCTAAGCACGGTGTCATAAAGCAAGAGCAAGCTCAAAATTTGTCACAAGGCTACATCTTTTTGAGAAATATGGAGCATGCCATTCAGTATTTGGATGACCAGCAAACACATCGAGTGCCTATTGATAAGGCGGATGTTGAAAAAGTTGCTGCCATTATGGGTATGACTCTATCCGATATGCTCAAAAAACTTGATACAACACGAGAGTATGTGGCGAAGTGTTTTGAAAGCATTTTCATGTCGGAACAAGCAGAAGAGGAAGATAAGGATGATTGGCCCGAAGGTTGGATGGAGGGCTATGAGGCTGCAATGCCAGAACTTCAGATGCAGTTTCAAACACAGGGCTATTCAGAGCCTCAACGCTGTGCTCAACGCGTTTTATCCTTGATGAGTTCAAAATTTTTAGCAGCTCAAACTGAGGCGGCTCAGTCGAGAATGGCACAACTTGTCAAAAGACTCGTTGGATTATGCAAAGAGTTAGCGCAGGAAAATAACGGTACTTTGCCGGATAAAGTTTTTTTTAGATATTTAGATTTACTTGAAGTTATTGCGGGTCGTAGCACCTATGTGTCCCTTTTAACACAGTATCCTCCTGTTTGTGAGAAGGTCGCACGAGTTTTGATGTCTAGTGAAGCTGCAGCAGAGTATCTAATTGCACACCCCATTGTATTAGATGAGCTTGTTGATGAACGCAATATCGTTTGGGATAACTTTACTCCGGTAGATTGGAGTCAATGGCAGGATCAGCTCTGGGAACAACTGCAGGAGGCCGATGGTGATCAAGAGTCTCAAATGAATATTATCCGTGATGCGCATCACGGAGCCGTTTTCAAGTTGTTGGTGGCTGATTTAGAGGGGCGATTTACAGTAGAGCGACTCTCAGATCAATTGTCGGCTTTGGCTGATGCAGTAATTGAGTTGGTTATTACGTTAGCATGGCAAACAGTATCAAGTCGACATTGTGATGTTCCAAAATTTGCAGTGATTGCCTATGGGAAATTAGGTGGTAAAGAGCTAAGTTATGCCTCTGACCTAGACCTCATTTATCTCTACGATGATGACGCACCAGAGGCGGCAAAGAATTACACACGGCTTGTTCGTCGTATGATGAGTTGGCTTACAGTTCAAACATCGTCTGGAATATTGTTCGATGTTGATCTGCGCCTGCGTCCAAATGGTGAAAATGGTCTTGTTGTGTCTTCCCTAGAAATGTTTCGTCGCTATCAAAGAAATGAAGATGGAACGGGTGCTTGGCCCTGGGAGCATCAGGCTTTAACTCGAGCCCGATTCTGTGCAGGAGATCGAGCGATTGGTGTTGCATTTGAGCGTGAACGTGAAGCACTTTTGAAAATGCCTCGTGATGCGGGTAAGGTTCTTCGTGATGTTTCAGATATGCGAGCAAAAATGCTTGAAGGCCATCCCAATAACACATCTTTATTTGATGTAAAGCACGATCGAGGAGGGATGGTTGATATTGAATTTGCTGTTCAGGCAATGGTGTTGATTCATTCTCATAATCATCCAGAGTTGATTAATAATTTTGGCAATATCCTGCTTTTAGAAATGATGGGAAGCCTGGGTTTAATTGAGCGTAAGTTGGCAAATCGTTGTGCTGGAATATATCGAACGTATCGCAATGTTCAGAGAAATTATCGTTTAGCTCATGGTTTAGGAAGTACACGAGTAGATCCCAAAGCTTATGAGCAAGAAGCTAAATCAGTAAGAGCTCTCTGGCAGACTGTTTTTGGTTCATCAGGGCCAGAGAGATCTTTAACTGTTTGATCATTTAATTAAAAAGGAGAGATCTTAAAAATCTCTCCTTTTGAACGCCTCAGTATTAAATTAGTCCAATTCTGGAGTTTCTACCCCTAAGACTTTGTGTAATTTTGGACTCGTAGTCGTATATTGCAACAAAGTCTTCTTTTCTGGGTGGACAATATCAGCCGCAGCAAAGGCTGCTAAAGCGCATTCATGAAAGCCTGACAGGATTAGCTTTTTCTTGCCCGGATACGTATTGATATCTCCGACGGCGAAGATACCAGGAATCGAGGATTGGAACTTTTCAGTATCTACAACAATTTGCTTGCGGTAGATTTCTAAGCCCCAATCAGCAATAGGTCCAATCTTCGGAGATAAACCATAAAAGACCAACAAGTGATCAAGTGGCATACGACGTACAACGCCATCATCCCCAGTTACACGGATCTCTGTTAACTTACCATCTTTTTCTTCAAAGCCAGTGATTTGACCAACTTCAAATTGCATTTCCCAGTTTTCACACAATTCGCGCATCTTATTAACAGATGCTGTTTGAGCGCGGAAACCATCTCGACGATGTAGCAGAATGACACTTTCTGCCTTTCCAACTAAGTTGAGCGTCCAGTCTAAGGCTGAGTCACCACCACCGCAAATAACAATATTTTTACCGGCAAAAAATTCTGGATCTTTTACGGAATAGTGAAGTTGAGTTCCTTCAAATTTGGCAATTCCAGGCACAGTGAGGCGCTTAGGTTGGAAACTACCCACACCGGCAGCAATGAAAACCGTCTTGGTCATGAAACGGGTACCTTTATCCGTTTCAACGTAGAAACGACCATCGTCTTCCTTGCGAACGGTAGTTACTTCTTGGCCAAGGTGAAATTGAGGGTTAAAGGGGTGAATTTGCTTGAGCAAATTTTCAGTCAATTCACGGGAAGTACAAACAGGAACCGCCGGAATATCATAAATAGGTTTGTGCTCATAAAGCTCCATGCACTGACCGCCAACTTGGCGTAAAGAATCAACGACATGAGCCTTCATTTCTAAAAGTCCTAACTCAAAGACTTGGAAAAGGCCAACAGGACCAGCGCCAACGATGACAGCATCCGTTTCGATGATTTCATCGGTTTCAGGAGCAATGTTTAAATAATCTTCAATAGCCATTTGGAAACAAATCCATCAACAAGTAAATAACAAGTAATTATCCCATGTTTAGTGTCGAAGTTTAAATTCAAAAGGACGAGTTTGCATTTATTGTTTTTTAAATTTTTCGTCTTCAAGAATTTCTTTACGAGTTTGGCGTAACTTTGCGTCAACCTGACTCATCAGATAGTAGTCGCCATCATTGGCCTGTTGAGCTAAATTAAATTGATACTCAGCCGCTCTTTTGTCCCCACGAGCCAAGTACATGTCTCCAACAGCTTGATGATGGGCGCTGATTTGATTTAATTGTTTGTAGCAACGAGCTGTAATAGCGTTATAGGCTTCACTTTGCCGACTCACGGCCTGTTGTGATCTCATAAATTTAAGAACATCATTAAAGCGCTTTGCCTCATAAAGTTCATTGGCATAAAGTTTTACAGCCATTTCCGATAGCGGATAACTTTCCACTAACTGTTGCGCCATTTTCAGAGCTTGTTGTTTTTCTTTGTTTGTTCCGTATAAGAAAAGGCACTCGGATTTGTTTTTAAGCAAAATCGGATGGTTCTTACCCAAAAGGACCGCTTCATTTGCAAAGCGTTTAGCTTCTTCGCCTCGGCCAAGCATTCGACTAGCGACAGACAAACCGTAGGTGTAGGCCAACTTTTGACGAGGCGTTTGTGCTTTAGCTAAATCGTCTTTGATTTCTTTGGCTACCCGAGTTCGATCGTTAAACGTTCTTTCTTGTAACACGCGCATACGTTGTTGGATAAGCGAAAAATCAATGGAATCGCTATGGGTGCGTTTGCCCAACTGTTGCGTCCGATTTTCCATATCACTGATGCGCTCAACTGTTAGCGGGTGAGTGCTGAGATATGCAGGAGAGGCAGATTCGTAATAGCGATTATTTTGTTGCAAGCGAGCAAAAAAATTCTCCATACCCTTAGGGTCAAAGCCTGCATTTGCCAAAGAATTTAATCCAACACGGTCGGCTTCCCGTTCTGCTGAACGAGAGTATCCCAATTGACGTTGAATCATTGCAGCTTGTCCGCCCATAGCGATACCTGCTGCGGCATTGCCGCTACCGGCACGGGCTGCTAATAGAGCAAGTAATAAAGACCCAATAGTGATGGCCATGTTGTTGCGTTGTTCATCGAGCATTCGGGCAATGTGGCGTTGAGAAACGTGCCCAATTTCGTGAGCAACAACACCAGCTAATTCGCTTTCAGTCTGAGCAGCAACGATCAAACCTGTGTGGACGGCAATATAGCCACCAGGGATAGCAAAGGCGTTAAGAGACTTATCAATGAGCGGGTAGAAAAAGAAGTTGTAAGTATGAGTTTGTGAGACACTCACTAGTTGGTAACCCAGACGATTGAGGTACTCCAATGTTTCTGCATCATTGAGGTAGGCGTCATCGGCTCGGATGTGAGTCATAATCTCATCGCCGAGAGCCTGTTCTTCTGAAGGCGATAATTCTGTGCCAGCAACCGCTCCCATGCTCGGAAGATTAAGGTTTAGAGACTGTGTTGCAGGTTCACGAGTAGCCCATACGCTCATTGGAGAGAGTGCAAGGCTAGTACAGAGCGCGGAGATGAGAGCTTTTTTTAACATGCCAGTCCTAAATAAGCTATACATCAATAATACTGACAACGAGAATATCGTGTGAGATTTGTTATTGCTTGCAACAAATCGGAGGTTTTTGTCACACTCCGATTTGTCTTTTTAAGCACTTTTATAATGAAGTGTACGCAGATTGTATTGCTTTAAAACTTCTGGTCGACGATCTAATTTGTCAGCACTGTTGACAGGTAGAGTATCTACGAACGCAATCTTACGAGGGCATTTGTAGGCAGAAATGTTCTCCTTACAAAAGCGTCGAATATCTTCGTCGGTAGGATGAGTGCCATTTTCTGCAACAATGAGTGCGCAGACTATAGAGCCCCAGGTTTCATCGGGTTGTCCAACAATAAGCGCCTCTTTGATAAAAGGGGAACGGGCCAATAAATTTTCTACTTCAAGTGGGTAAACGTTTTCTCCTGCCGTTAAGATCAAGTCATGGCGACGGGCAAAAACATGCAATCGTCCTTGATCATCAAATTCCCCTAAGTCTCCAGTTTCAAACCACTCTGAAGTTATTGGAGGACGTCCCCAATAGCCAGGGGTAGTCATAGGGGAGTTAACTTCAATTTGTTGGTTATGAATGCGCACTCGAGTATTGGATTGGACTTTGCCTGTGCCCGATTGAAGCTCGTAGCGTTCCTCATATGGGGTCATAACAACATGTGAGCATGTTTCAGTCATTCCATATGTTGTGACGATAGGAAGTTTTTGAGAATAAGCTTTAGCAAGAAGTTTATCTGTGGCAGAAGCTCCTCCCAATAAGATGACTCTTAAATGAGAGGGCGCATGCCAATCAGGCCTAAATTCAAAAATCTTTGCAAGCATTGTCGGAACAATACTCGTAATGGTTACTTTGTCATTATCTAAAGCCTCAAGAAAGGACTCGGGGCTAAAAAGCGCAGAAATTGCAACAGTTTTTCTAGCTAATAAACAGCGCGTTAGAATGGAAAGACCACCAATGCGAGTCAGTGACATGCAGAGTTGCCAACAGTCATTTGGTTCCCAGCCGAGGTTTTTAGCGCTTTCTTGTGCACTTGCTAAAAGCATATCGTAGGTGATAATGGCCGGCTTGGGTAGCCCTGTTGTACCTGATGTAAATAGGACGGCAGCGCAATTGTCTGGTAAAGGCGCTTGGATATTAGAAATGCTTTCAAGCAAAACCCGTCTTTCCGTTGGCATGAGCTTCGGGTGCAGCATGAGAGCAGGGATCCCAAGCTCCATGAGAGCATACAGCTCAACAACGGTCTCGACGGTGTTTTTCCCTTCGACAATAAAAGGGCGTCCCTTCGGGGGAAGGGCGCTTGAGTTTTCTAAACGGGTAATGTGATTCTGCGTTAGCAGGGCTAGCTTCGCAAACGAGAAGTCTTGCCCTGCACAACGAATCCCGATGTCGTTAGGACAATCTGCTGCCGCCTTAAAAATGGAAAAAGGATTGACCATTTTTGCTTAAGGCAAGCGAGGGAACTTAGTAAAGTCAGGGCGACGCTTCTCTAAGAAAGCATTTTTCCCTTCTTTACCTTCTTCGGTCATGTAGTACAGCAAAGTGGCGTTGCCAGCCAGTTCTTGTAAACCAGCTTGACCATCACAATCAGCATTTAAGGCAGCCTTCAAGCAACGAATCGCAATGGGACTATTGGCCAAGATTTCACGGCACCATTGAACCGTTTCTTCTTCAAGCTTATCTAAAGGCACAACCGTGTTTACTAAACCCATTTCCAAGGCTTGTTGGGCATCATATTGACGGCAAAGGAACCAAATTTCACGAGCCTTCTTTTGTCCAACTAGACGGGCCATATATGAAGCTCCCCATCCACCATCAAAGCTACCAACACGAGGACCAGTTTGACCAAAGCGAGCATTGTCTGCGGCAATCGTTAAGTCGCATAACATATGAAGAACATGTCCGCCTCCGATAGCATATCCTGCAACCATCGCAATAACGGGTTTAGGGCAGGTACGAATCATGCGTTGAAAGTCCAAAACATTTAAGCGAGGCACGCCGTCATGGCCAACATAACCACCATTGCCACGAACCTTTTGATCTCCACCTGAACAGAAAGCCAAGGGACCAGCTCCAGTCAGGATGATGACGCCAATTGCAGGGTCTTCACGAGCGTCGCTAAAGGCTTGGCAGAGTTCCTGCACTGTTTCAGGACGAAAGGCATTTCGAACATGAGGGCGGTTAATGGTTAATTTGGCGATACCTTCGGCTTTTTCATAAATAATGTCAGTAAAGTCACCAAATTGCTCCCAGTCGGGAATCGGTTTTTGATTGGTATTTTCCATTTTTTTTCTCAAAAAATTAATTAATCTAATTTTGTCTTAGACGTATGCACTAAGTCTGCCCATTTTTTTGCTTCAGACTGAATAAAAGCGCGAAAGCCTTCGGGCGTACTTTCAACAACATCAGCACCTCGAGCAAAGTAAGCAGCCTTAACACTTTCACTCTTTAAAGCATCTTGCAGTGCGGCATTAAGTTTTTTGATAATTTCAGGATCAGTACCGTTTTTAACGACTAGGCCATCCCAGGCAAAAAGTTCAAATCCAGGAACGGTCTGTTGAATGGGTTTGATATCTGGATGTGACTTTAAGGGTTGATTGCTACCGCTACCTAAAGCGGTTAGTTTCTTAGCATCAACATGACGTAGCGTATTGGGGGCAACATCAATTGTAAAGTCAATTCGTCCACCCAACATATCCGTCATACTTGCGGCACCGCCACGATATGGAATGTGTTGGAATGCAATTCCAGTAAGGTTGGAGAGCATGACACCAGCTAAGTGACTCGTTGTACCATTACCGGCCGATGAGAATGTATAAGGAGTATTGCTTTTACGAGCCTTATCTAAAAAGTCACTTAGCTTAGTTTCTTTATGGCGCGTTGGATTGACGCTCATAACCATAGCAATTTCAGTCATTTGACCCACAGGAGCGAAATCCTTTAAAGGGTCGTAACCAACATTAGGATACAAGGCAGGATTCGTTCCCATTGTGCCATTGGTAACATAAAGCAAGGTGTATCCATCGCTCTTGCCACGTGCAACTTGTTCAGTGCCTAAGCTACCGCCTGCACCAGCTAAGTTTTCAATGATAATTGTTTGGCCTAAGCGAGCCGAGAGTTCAGGAGCAATGACTCGAGCTAAAGTGTCTCCGCCTCCGCCGGCAGGGAAGGGGACAACGAGGTGAATTTCTTTGGCTTGGGGCCAAGGTTTTTGTGCTAAGGCTTCTTGAGTGGTCATTAACGCAAACAAACAGCCTAATGAGGCTGCAATAACGTTTTTTGCAGTCACAACTTTTCCTTTCGATAATGTTGAAGTTGGGCGGATAAATAGGATCCAGTGCAAATTAATAAGCACTATTCGTTTCGCTCAATATCCTTAAATTCAGCACTCTCATTGTTGGTATCCCACACTCAAGAGTACGACGCCTAAATAGGAGGATTAGGTAAGACACGATGTCTTTTCGAATTCAAAAATTAGAGTGGCTCATCGGAGTGAGCACTAAGAAATTTTTCTCGAAAGAGGAAGCTTACCTATCTATTAGGGGGAATGGAGCTATTAGATGATAATCTTTCTCAACAGAAATGTCTGTAATTTTTTGAATCAAGTCCAACTCTTTCTTAAATCTAGGGTATTAATCCCATTTGGGCAGCTTCGTATACAGCTTCGCCTCGAGAGTGAACCTGAAGTTTTCTATAGATTTTTTTGATATGCGCTGTCACAGTGTGAGGAGAAATTGCCAAAATATTACCGATTTCGTTAAAGCTCATTCCTTTTGCCAACAAGCATAAGATCTCAGTTTCTCGTTCAGACAAAGGGTTCGTTGGATTTAATACAGATTTCTCACTACTCGTTGTTGTGGTATTGGTACATAGTGTTCGCAATACACTTTGAGCAACAGCAGGACTCACTGGTGAGCCTCCAGCTTGTAACAGACGAATTGCGGAAACAAGGTCTTTATCAACACTGGATTTCAAAATATAACCAGTCGCTCCAGCTTCAATAGCACTAACGATATGGGGGTCATCATTGGCTTCTGCTAAGACCATAATATCACTTTGAGGGTATTTTTCAGTCACCCATGAAATGGTCTCTAAACCAAAGCCATCGGGTAGTGCTAAATCAATGAGTAAGGTTTCAAACGGGTAGGATTGAATTAACTTTTCAGCTTCACGTTTTGTTCCTGCTGAGCCAGTAACTCGCATGTCTTTTTCACAGCTAATAGCGCGTTCAATGTCAGCGCGAACACGAGCGTCATCCTCAACAATCAAAATACGCAATACATTCGACATTACAGTGTGTGCCTATAACGAACAAAATTCAGTTCAAACGATTAACACGCTATTTTAACAAAGCAATAGGTCTCTAAATCGCATGAAAATGTTAACTTTTGGGCAATCCAATGTTCAAAAGCGTTACTATAAAAAGAAGTATCCCCGATTAACCATCCCAAAAGAAGGAGAAAAAATGTCTATAAATCGTCGTCAGGTTCTGTTAGCTGGTTTCGCTGGTTTATTAGCAACTCGTGTTGCTCAAGCTACTCCAGCAGTTGTTCCACCAATTTGGGATGGTCAAAAAATGTATGAAACACTAGCGAAGGATGGAACGGGATTTTCCAATCCTGGTAAAGCGGGGCGTCCCAAAGCTTTTGTTTTTTTTGATACTCAATGCTCAGATTGCATTCGATTGATGGATCGTTTACATCCTATTATGGATCGAGTTGAGATTGTTTTTTTCCCCATTGCTTACATGAATCCTCACTCTGATCCGCAAGCTACGCTGATTCTGACCTCTAAGGATCCGATGGCAAAATTGCAAGAGCAGCATGATCACTTCAAAGATCCTGACTTTAGAGGGATTCGTTACGATATTACGACCCTACCGATGGATGTGCGTCAAAAAGTTTGGACAAATACTAAGTTACATCGTCGCAGTGGTTGCAGGGCGGTGCCATATGGTGTTTATAAAAATTCAAAAGGTGAATATGTACCTTTTGATGAAAACTTAAACACAGACGAATTAGCCACACTTTTTGAACTTAATAATTAAAAAGTTTGGTTACATGCTAGGTCGTTATGGGAAGACATCCATAGCGACCTTTTTTTTGTAAGGTTGCCTGAGTAGTAGCTACGAAAATCTCTGAAATTAGAACAATATTCTGAAGTTTTTGGTGTTAAAGTTAAAGTGTAATCGCTATGTCATTTTGCTCGTACATAATACGAAGTTAAAGTGAAGTTTTCGTTTAAGGAATATTGATATGCCTGAAGTTAAAGCAGACATTGAAGTTGCAGAAAGTGGGGAGCTCGTCAAGGAGCAATCTCAGCAGAAAGTTCAATCAGCTAAAAAAAACGTAGCTCGTCGGACAAAGTCAGTTGTTTCGAGTGAAAAGCCAGCCAAAACAGTTAAGTCAGTAACGACGTCTTCATCCGTTAAGCCGATTGATGTCAATGATCCCATTTACTACTTAAATCGGGAAATTAACTGGATTGATTTTGATCGTAAAGTGCTAGAGCAGGCAAAAGATGCTTTGGTACCGATTTTAGAGCGCTTAAAGTTTTTATCTATTTTTTACAATAACCTTGATGAATTCTTCATGGTGCGCGTGGCCAATGTTTGGAAACAAGTTCAAAGTGGAGCAGAGCCGACAGGGGCGGATAAGCTAGCACCGCGTCGTCAGTTTTCAGAGATTGGACGGCGTGTTAGAGAGGTGTGTGAAGAAGCAGAGGAGGTTTGGAAAAAACAAATTCTACCGGCCTTAGATAAAAAAGCGATTCGAATCGTTAAGTATTCAGATTTGTCAGAGAAAAAACGTCAAGTTCTTGATGCTTTTTACGATAGTGATATTTATCCAGTCCTAACTCCTCAAGTCATCGATTCGGGGCACCCATTTCCTTTGGTGTCGAATTTGAGTATCAACTTCATTATGGAGTTGGTTAATGCAAATAATCCCAAAGATATTCGTCATGCAAGATTGAAGTGTCCGGGCAATTTACCTCGTTTTCTCTATTTGCCACATGGTAAAGAAGAGATTCATAGTGACTTAAGTTTTGATCCGAACTATGCAGAAGTAGATGTCGTTTTAATTGAAGATTTGGTTGAAGAGCGTATGCACCGTCTTTTCCCCGGGTTTGAGGTTAAAGCGGTAGGTCAATTCCGCGTTACTCGAAATACAGACGTGGAAATCGAAGAAGATGAAGCAGATGACCTCTTAGCGGCAGTTCGTGATTATGTTGACCAACGTCGATTTGGTGACATTATCCGAGTTGAAATGGGACGTGGTATTCCAGTTAGATTATCTGATTTACTCATTGAGTACTTAGAGATTAAGCCACATCAAATTTATAAGCAAAAAATGCCTTTGGCTTTTTCTGCATTTATGTCTTTGGGTTGTATTGATCGACCAAAGTTACAGTACAAGCCGGATCGTACGAAATTGGTTAAAGAATTGGATATGGAAGCTGATTGCTTTGCTGCGATTAAAAAGCATGACATCATGCTCTACCATCCGTATGACCGTTTCCAAGGTGTTTTAAATTTCATTGAACAAGCGGCTCGAGATCCAAAGGTAGTAGCTATTAAGCAAACACTTTATCGATGCGGCAGTGATTCCCCTGTCATTCGTAGTCTTTTAGAAGCCCGTCGTCGTGGCAAACAGGTGACTGCAGTTGTTGAACTGAAGGCTCGTTTTGACGAGGAACGTAATATCAATTGGGCTGAGGAGCTTGAACGAGCTGGGGTTAATGTCGTATACGGTTTTGTGGGATTAAAAATTCATGCCAAACTCTGTCTAGTTGTTCGTCGTGAGACTGATGGTATCCATCGATATGTTCATGTGGCAACTGGTAACTACAATGCATCCTCGGCAAAAATCTACACTGACCTTGGTTTACTTACCGATGATGAGGATATTTGTAGTGATGTGACCGATCTCTTTAACGTGATGACTGGATGTGGAAGAGTTGATCAATACAGAAAGATTTTAGTTTCACCCAACACGTTACGACCTTCGCTGATGAAATTAATTGATGAGGAAATTCAGCTGCATCAATCTCATGGTAATGGGCACATTATTTTGAAGTGCAATCAGTTGGTTGACGGTGGAATTATTGCCGAACTTTACCGTGCTTCGATGGCGGGCGTAAAAGTTGAGTGTTTAGTACGTGGGATTTGTTGCCTACGTCCTAATGTGCCAGGATTATCAGAAAACATTACGGTGCGCTCAATTGTTGGGCGTTATTTGGAGCATGCTCGTGTTTATTGGTTCCATCATAATGGCGATGAAAAGATGTTTATCGGTAGTGCCGATATGATGAATCGAAATCTCAATGGCCGTATCGAGGTATTGGCGCCAATTGACAGTCCCAAGATTCGAAAAAATATTATGGATCGAATTTTGCAATTGCAATTAGCTGATACTGAGCAATCTTGGCAAATGAATGCGGATGGGACTTACACGCGTCTTCGCAAAGCTAAAGCAATTAAACGCATTGATTCTCAATGCGCAACTAATCATACAAAGAGCTTATATTAATTGGGGGCAGTCTTTATGTTTCAAAAAGATTACTCAGATCTTAAAGATGAGCAACAAAGTACTGCGATGGTACGTCCTAATCCTCAAGTCAAGCGAGTTGGCTTTGTCGACTTGGGAAGCAACTCTTCTCGTTTAACAATTGTTGAGTTTGATGCGCGTGGTCGTGTTACCGTTCTCGATCGAGTTAAAAGCATGGTTCGTTTGGGCGACGGGGCCTTTGAGAGCAAACAACTTCAACCTGAAGCCATGCAACGAGCGTTGACTTGCTTAAGTGAATTTGTGAAAGTTTGCGATTCATTTGGTGTTAAAGAAATCGTGGCTGTCGGTACGGCAGCGCTGCGCATGGCCAAAAATAGTCAAGACTTTGTCAATGCAGTCAAGGAGCAAACTGGAATGACTTTAAATGTCATTTCTGGTGAGGAAGAGGCTCGTTTAATCCGCGTTGGTATATGGAATAACTTTCCGAAAAGCAAAGATGCTTTCCTTTTTATTGACATTGGTGGTGGCAGTACGGAACTCTCGGTTTCTTCCCGTCATGACATAAGCGTGTTAGAAAGCTTAAATTTAGGCTGTGTGATGGTGACTGATGCCTTTGCATCTACGAAGTCTGGGAAAGTCAGCGCAATGACTTTTGGTAAGATGCAGGCGCTTGCGTTGCGCAAGATGCAATATGCGTTGGCCGATATTAAGAAATGTCACTATCGTTCAGCTGTTGCCAGTAGCGGAACAGCACAATCCTTAATGGCGTTTGCTCAGTCACGACGTCCGAGTGATTGCCCATTAGAGGTTTGCTCAGAGGGAACAATTCTTCCATTAGAGGATTTAGAAGCGGCAGTAAAAGTTCTTTCTCAAATGACCTTATCGCAACGACGTGGTCAAGCGGGGATGAGTCCAGCTCGGGCAGAAGTTATTGTTGGTGGTGCGGCGATTTTATTGCAACTAATGAAAGCTCTTAAACTCGATAGTGTCATTGTGACATCTAGCAATTTGCAAGATGGTCAAGTCGTTGACTACATTGAGCGTCACTATCCCAAAGAGGGTCAAAAAGAAAACTACTGGCGCCTCAAAAGTGTTAAGCGCTTAGCAAAGCGTCATCATTATGAAAAGGTGCATGCAAAACACCTTATGCAATTGACTGAAGCTCTTTTTGCTTCTGCGATTAAACAAAGCTTGTGCCCCGTTCAAGAAGACTTGGCAGAATTGCTCGAGTACGCCGTTCGTATGCATGATATTGGTATCGATTTAGCGTATGACCGACATCATGCACATGGAGCATATTTGGTGCGTTACAGTCCGTTGCTGGGCTTTACAGACAATGAAGTTTTATTGATGGCTCGCCTGATATACATGCATGGACGACCTTCGTCGCTATTACCACAATTCTTAGAAGGTCCTGAAATGACTTTGACAGAAAGAGTGGCAGGCTTATGTATGTTCTTATCTGAGAATTTGGATCGAACGCATCGTAGTCTTGTTAGTGAGGCACTTTTTGAACGATCTAAAGATGGAAAACTAGAACTTCGAGTAAAAACAGTAGCTCTAGCTCCTATCGAAATGAGTACATCAGACAAACTAAAAAAACATTTGAAAAAAGTTCTTGGGGAGTCTGTAGAACTTGTCTTTGAGACCCAGAAAGACGATAGGATGATTGCGATTTTGCCTCATTAAGTGTGAGCTTGTCTTGTTTGTAGAATTTTTCTCTTATTACGACTCATACTAACCTTTTGACAATGGGTGGTGAACCAGGTGACGCCACCCATTAACGTTGCAACAGCAAAAAAGACAGCTCCAGCTCCAACGGCAGCGCCGGCAGCACCAAAAAGAATCGGTAGTGTAGCGTGGCAGATATTAATTAACATTGTTCTTAATCCTAGGGCCTCACCAACTCGCCCTTCAGGAGATTCAGTATGCAACAGTGACATAACGTTTGGCTGGGATGACCCTAAAGCGAGCCCTAATAAGAAAGCAACGCCACATAAAGCATAAAAGCTTTCAAAAAGAGGGAATAGAAAGTAACTCAAAGTGCCAAAACCAAAAGCAGCTGTTAGGGTTTGCCATTCTGTTAAATGTTTTGCAATCCAAGGCATGAAAAATCGGATAGTAAATGTGGCGCTAGCAAAAAATCCCAATATCCAACCGATCTCTGTAGCGGTTAATCCAATAGCAGTTCCGTAAACAGGGATCATAAATCCTTGTAAGTCCCAAGCCATCGACATGAATGAACTTACGATCAAAACATTACGCACGTGAGGTATTTTCATTAATTCAAACTTGCTGTGATGACGGGAGGTGTTTTTGGGAATCCAATGGGCTGGTAGTGCTTTTTGAACTCTCAATAAGAAAAGAACAAGTCCCAACAGAGCTGTCGTAATAGCAAAAAAATAAGATATCCTGAACCCAAAGTAATCAATAATATAGCCACTAATGATAGGAGCGGAAAAACTAGCTGCAGAAAACCCCATTGCTAAGATAGCAAAATTGGTTGTTCTGTTTTTAGCCTCAGATAAGATACCAATAAGATGTTGGACCGCCATCGCGATAAGCATGAGTGCAACGCCATTGATGATACAACTAAGAAATAGTGGTACCAGACCAAAGGATTTAATGCTAAATAAGGCGGGGATTACAGCGGCCAATCCAGCAATAACAATGCCGTAAAGAATAGGTTTTTTAGGGCCAACCATATCGATCCAAAGTCCACAACGAATAGCACATAAAGCAGGGACAAAGGCAAAAAGTGCCATCATCACCCCCACTTCCAATGCGCTTGCACTTTCATTGAGAGCATCGAGCGAACAAGTTAGGCGAGTTGTAACGCATCCAATATTAACTAGTACCGTTAACAACACAACCTTAATGATTTGGATCGGTAACTTCATACATAATAAATGAGGCCACGGTGCTACTGCACACTGTGGCCTCACTGTCATAAGAGCAAGAATTTAACTTATATTACTTGCGGATAATAAGTAACGGAATATCGGCAATCGAAGCAATGCGAGTAGCAGTCGAACCCATCACAGCACTCTTGAATCGACCGTAACCGTGAGAGCCCATTACCAAGATGTCGAGCTTGCGCTTCTTACAATAAGCTGCAATTTCGTCACCCGGGTTACCAACCAAGCAAACTTCCTTGGGCTTAACACCTGCTTTTTCAAATAGCGGCAACACAGGATTAATGGCTTCTGCAAATTCGCTCTTTTGCAACTCAACCACTTCATCTTCACTCAAAGCAGGAAGAGCCATACCAGTCATGTCAGGCATAACAGCGCCGGCATAATCGCTAACAGTATTGATGACGTGGAATTTTGCGTTTTGACCGCCAAAGAGCGGCAATTGCTTCATAGCATACTTAACAGCAGCAGTACCGTACTTAGAACCATCAACAGCAATGCCAACGCTTAAAGCATCAGTTTCGGGAGCCGTCTTATCACGTAACATCAGGAGAGGAACCTTGGTTAACGCAAGTACAGCATTCGTTACAGAGCCGAAAAGCAAGCCCTTAAGGGCAGAACGACCGTGGGAGCCCATGATCAGCAAGTCAACCTTTTGTTCTTCAGCAATTTGAGCAATTACTTCAGCAGGGTTGCCAATCTTAGAAATTTCTTTGGCTTCCATGTCAGATTTTTTCAAGATCTTACGGACAGCTTTGAATGCCTTTTCACTTTCGTCTTCATAGTAATCGGCAAGTGCCTCACGACTAACAAGACGACTGGCGCGAGCCGGTAACGGTGGTTGAACATTTAAAAGCACGATCTCGGGATCTTGACCGATCAAAGTCGTACGACTTGCAACAAAAGCAACCGCGTTGTCACTGTAAACGCTACCATCAACAGGGATAAGGATCTTCATAAAACTATCCTTTCAAAATAAATTTAGGGTTCGATTCTTGTTCTAAAAACAAATTGTGACGTTGATGCGAACCATGGTCTCGTAACGGCCATTTTTAACAGTTATCGAGCATTTCGCTCAGGTTAAATGAATAAAGAATCTGTCGAAAAAACTTAAAATCTTTGTTCATTACCCTTACAATCACTTTATCCCTATTTACGGATGATTACTAGTCTTTTTTCACAATATTGTGTGCTTTTAATCAAGTTTTTTATCCTTTATGAATACAAGTGACTATAGACGCTTTGGCGGTATTTCTCGCCTCTTTGGTAGAGACTGTTTTGAACATCTCTCTCACTCTCATGTTTGTATTGTTGGTGTTGGTGGTGTGGGAAGTTGGGCAGCAGAAGCGATGGTTAGAACTGCAATTGGTCGTATAACAATCATTGATGGAGATACGGTTGAGCAGAGTAACACCAATCGTCAATTGCCAGCAATGGATGGACAGTATGGACGAAAAAAGGTTGAAGTTTTGGCCGAACGTTTCAAAGCCATCAATCCTCAAGCTCATGTAGAAGCGAAGGCCATTTTTATCAATGAAGAGAACATTGACCAAGTCATCGGATGCCCAGATATTGTTTTGGATTGTATAGATTCATTAAAGGCAAAAGCACAACTGATCGCTTGGGCAAAAAAGAAGAATATTCCATTAATTGTGAGTGCTGGTGCGGGTGGACGAGTGGATTCAACACGCATTAAAGTTGATGATTTGGCTAGAGTCAATGGAGATGGATTGGTATCTGCTTTGCGTTCCACTTTGCGTAAAAACTACGGATTTCCAAAAGGTAGCGCTCACTCTAAAAGTCAAAAGTTTGGTTTTCCGACGGTTTATAGTGATGAGCCCGTTTTACCAAGTCAAGATGGCGAGGATGGCTTTGGAGTGTTTGTTGGTGTAACAGCTGTGTTTGGGATGACAATGGCATCTTTAGCCATTCAGTCGCTACTAAAAGAAAAAAAATCATAATTTCTGACATTCGACAAGTATTTTTTATTAAAAAGTCCTAAACTAGAATAAAGAACACTTTCGCTGGAGTGAATATGTATAAAAAGATTCTTGTTCCGATTGATGGTAGCGAATTATCCTACCAAGCCGTAGAAGGCGCTGCTAAGTTTGCCAAGTCAATGAAGGCTAAGGTTGTCGTTTTGACAGTGATTGAACCGTATTCCTACACGAATCTCAGCGAATACCGTCCTGAAAGTCTTGATCAATACGATCAACGGGTTAAAGAACAAGCCTTGGATCGTTTAGAGCAGGCTTGTGATATTTTTGAAAAGGCGGGTGTCAAGGTTACGCCATGCTCCAAGAAGTCATTCTCTCCGTCTGAGGCCATTATGGAGGTCAGTGAAGAGTTGGGTTGTGACTTGATTTTTATGGCTAGCCATGGTCGAAAGGGATTAGCCGCTGTCCTCTTAGGCAGTGAAACTCAGAAAGTTTTAACTCATTCCAAATTGCCTGTCGTAGTGTTCCGATAAACTCTGTCAGACAGCTTAAAAAGTGGGGCCAGGTTATTTCTGGCCCTTTGTTTATAGCCTCCGTCGTAAAACCCATGATTTAATGACATGGATCACTCCTCCCTC
>CALESB010000066.1 GCA_937906995.1 uncultured Sutterella sp. | reverse complement strand
TGTTCAGCGACAGTGCTTGTGCGAAAGGATTGAATCATACCGATTCAGTCAGGTCACATGAAGCCTCTGAATTTATTCAGAGGTAGTTCACTTTCCAAACTGAAACAATTGCTGCGCAACCCTATGATGCCTTTGCAAAAATGGGCTTATCTCAAGAGACTCGTGTTGGTGAGTATATGGATCATAGAAGCAAAAATGGCACTGTTGGCCACGTTGTTATGCCTGATATTTGGCGATCTTTTGTGGCCAGTTGGACGATGGATGGTGGGCGAATGACAGAGATGAAACTGTATCCAATTGATTTGAGTATGCATAAATCGAAGGCACAAAGAGGCTGGCCTACTCTTACGGATGATGTGAAAGTACTGGAAAAGATTCAGGAGCTAAGTTCCCAACTAGGGACGACTGTGACCATAAAGGATGGTATTGGTTACGTGGAATTTTAGATAATTGGGGGTGGTATCACCCCCAATCACAATAAATTGCTTAATTGGGTTCCGGTAATAAAAAGGCTCCGAGGGTACAAAGAACACCAACGACAACCAAAATAATCATCACGGTATCAATGCCATAGGCATCGGCAATCATGCCCATAATTGGGGTAAAAATACCACCCAAAGATCCAGATAATCCAAGCGTCACACCAGAGGCAAAACCTAAGTTTTTAGCCAAGTAAGACTGACCTAAAACAACATAGGCTGAGTACGTGCCGTTCAAAGTAAAGCTTAAAACAGCAATAATGGGATAGAACCACAAAAAGTCTGGAGCAACAATCAATAGAGCAAACGCAGGCGCCATTAAAACATAACCCACTTTACAGGCATTCGTTAAACCAATTTTGTCAGTTAACCACCCCCCGGCTAAGGTCATAAAAATACCAGTGATGGATAAGAAGGCCAAAAGCGTACTTGCTGTGACTTCAGAGACACCAAAGCGGTGAATGCAGTAAAGAGGAAGGAATGAAAGCAGGCCGGTAAATGCGAAGCTTCGGCAGAGAATAACAAAGCTCAAGCGCCCAAAAGCTGGCCAATTATTTTTACCCGGTTCTTTTGCTTCTATAGCAACTTTCTTTTCTGAGGAGGGCAGATTTAAATTTTCGAAGATTTTTGGAATCGTTCGCCACATAACGATGGCCATGATGAAACCAAAAATAGCGAAAAAGACGGTGCCCGAGAGACCAAACCAAGTAATCAAGGCCGCTGCGATCAGAGGACCGACACCAAACCCCGCATTTCCACCCACAGAGAATATGCCCATACCGGTCGCACGATATTTTCCAGACAGTTGGTTGATCAGGCGTGCGGCTTCCGGATGAAAAAACGCACCCCCAATGCCCATCAATGTGACTGCCACAAAAATGGCCCAATAGTTACTGGTAATGCCAGTAATCCCAAGGCCAATACCACTTAATAAAATGCCAGCCGCCATAAACCAGTGGCGTTCACTCTTATCAGACCAGTAACCAAATAGAGGCTGAACGAGTGATGCAAAAAATGACGAAGCAAACATGAGCCCCGTAATTTCTGTGTAGCTTAGTCCGTTATGCAAAACAAAAAAGGGCAATATGGCAGGTAGTGCGCCAGGGGCTAGGTCCACACTTAAATGACCTAAAGACACTAAATAGACGTACAGTTTTTTCATAATGCGACAGAATGGATCGCAAGGGTCCATAGATGGTTACTGATAAATACACAATTTAAATCATAACTCGTACCAAAGTTTCAAAGCACTGGTGCTTGCGATTAAGTGAGAGTCCTTAGGTTGAGAAATTGAGTTTTCAAATAGAAGAAAAGGCCGAAAGAGTCGAGACTCGTTTCGGCCAAGAGTAGATTGTTAATTATTTGATTTATTAAAAGAAAGCTCTTTTCTTCTCAGACATAGAAATGAAGATGTTCTTTGTTTGGCTGTAGTGGCTCAACATCATTTTGTGTGTTTCTCGACCAATGCCAGACTTTTTGTAGCCACCGAAAGGAGCGTGGGCAGGCAATTCATTGTAGGTGTTGACCCACATGCGTCCTGTTTGTACTTCGCGTGCAACTCTCAGTGCTTGGTTAATGTCACGAGACCAAACCGCGCCACCTAAGCCGTATTCACTATCGTTAGCTAAAGCAATAACTTCCTCTTCGGTCTTAAATTTAATAATAACGGCAACAGGTCCAAAAATTTCCTCTTGTGCAATGCGCATGTCGTTGGTGACATTGGCAAGCAAAGTCGGTTGCATGAAGGCTCCTTTTTCAAGCCCTTCAACGCTAGCGCGTTCGCCGCCAGCCAAAACAATTGCGCCTTCTTTTTTCCCGATTTCAACATAGTTGAGAATCTTTTGAAGTTGCTTTTCATTGATTTGCGAACCCATTTGGGTTTGCATTGACATCGGATCGCCAACTTTCACTTCTTTAAAGGCTTGTGTGAGTTTGCTGACGAACTCATCGTAGATGCCTTCTTGAACGAAAATGCGAGAGCCCGCGCAACAGACTTGTCCTTGGTTGAAAAGAATACCGATTTGAGCACCTTCAATGGCCTTATCAAGCTGGCAGTCGTCAAAAACAATATTGGCCGACTTACCACCGAGCTCTAAAGTGGCAGGGATGAGCTTGTCGGCTGCAGCCTTAGCAACGCTATAGCCGACTTCAGTGGAGCCCGTGAACGCTAACTTAGCAAAACCTGGATGATCAAGCATTGCTTGACCACTTTCTGCACCCCGTCCCGTAATAACATTGATGACACCCGGGGGCAAAATGTCATTTAAAAGTTTCGCAAGATACAGAATCGACAACGGTGTCGTTGATGACGGTTTAATCACGAGCGTATTCCCTGCAGCAAGTGCCGGAGCAATTTTCCATGCTGCCATTAAAAGAGGGAAGTTCCACGGGATAATTTGACCGACAACGCCGATGGGTTCGTGTAAAACAATGGACATGGTGTCATTGTCGATCATAACGGCCGAGCCCTCATCAGCACGTAAGCAACCGGCAAAGTAGCGGAAGTGGTCAGAAGATAACGGTACATCAACCAGTGTCGTCTCACGCAATGGTTTGCCGTTATCACGCGTTTCAATTTCAGCTAATTCACTGGCATGCGCATCAATTAAGTCCGCCGCTTTTAATAACAATTGAGCACGATCTTGCGGGCTTGTTTTCGACCAAGTTTTGAAGGCTTCTTGAGCTGCCTTAACTGCGCGATCAACGTCATTGGCTGAGGCATTGGCGCAGGAACTTAATAATTCACCAGTGGCAGGATTAAAAGTGTCAAAAACAGCCTTATTTTCGGCACTGACCCACTGACCATCAATCAATAATCCATATTCTTTTTCAAAACTGAACGTCATAACACACTCCCTATTAATAAAAATTGTTCTCTTTCATTTTCAATGAAAATAGGCAATTTTCAAATGTCCAAAAGTACGTAATTATTTGTAAATAAAGGAAAAACTATGGTTGTGATTGATTTTGCATTAAGCCGTATTTAGATTGTTTGTCTGCTGAAGCTATGGATTCGTCATTTCAAACTAAGAGTGACAAAGAAAGGCTCTCGGCAATTTCACCCGTAAGAATAAAAAATGAGCTTATGAATGTTAAAATTAAAAGATTAGTGTCTCCTATTCATTAGAGGAATTTAACAGATGCGAGTTCAAACTCTTGAAGCTTTAGTTAAAGCAGATGCCTTAAAGGGCAAGCGTGTTTTCATTCGTTCCGATTTGAATGCTCCGCGTGATGAAAATGGTGAAATCACCAATGAAACGCGTTTGGTGGCTTCTGTGCCGGCTATCCGTATGGCTCGTGACGCTGGTGCACGTGTGATGGTGGTTAGCCACTTGGGTCGTCCTAAGGAAGGAGAAAAGACGGCTGCAGATAGTTTGGTAAAGATTGCAGCTCGTATGTCTGAACTTTTAGGTTCTCCAGTTCGCTTAATCGAAGATTGGGTTGATGGTGGTTTCGAAGTCGCCGAAGGCGAAGTTGTCATGTTAGAAAACTGCCGTTGCAATGTCGGTGAAAAGAAGTGCACGGAAGAACTTTCTAAGAAGTATGGCGCCTTGTGCGATGTCTTTGTAAATGACGCTTTCGGTACGGCTCACCGTGCTCAAGCCTCTACCTATGGTGTTGCTCAATACGCCGAAACGGTTTGTGCCGGTCCTTTAATGGCTGCAGAAATTGAAGCCTTGACCAAGGCCGTGGAAGAAGCTAAGCACCCGTTGGTTGCGATTGTGGGTGGTTCAAAGGTTTCCACAAAGTTGACGATTTTGAACAACTTAGCGCAAAAGGTTGATCAATTGATTGTTGGTGGTGGTATCGCCAATACGTTCTTGATGGCCGCAGGTTATAAGGTTGGTAAGTCTTTGGCTGAGCCTGACTTGGTTGATGAGTGCAAGACCATCTTAAAGACCTTGGCAGAAAAGGGTGCAACGTTACCGTTACCTACGGATGTTGTCGTTGCTAAGGCTTTTGCTGAAGACGCAGAAATGCGTGTTTGCAAGGTCGATGATGTTCAAGACGATGAAATGATTTTGGACGTTGGTCCTGAAACGGCTCAAGCCTTGGGTGAAATCCTCCAAAAGGCAGGCACTATTGTTTGGAATGGTCCGGTGGGCGTTTTTGAAATGAAGCCCTTTGCTCATGGTACGGAAGTGATGGCTCAAGCCATTGCTCAAGCAACAGAAAATGGTGCTTTCTCCATCGCTGGCGGTGGTGATACGGTGGCTGCTGTTGGCAAGTTTGGTATTGCAGACAAGGTTTCCTATATCTCTACGGGTGGCGGTGCTTTCTTAGAATTCTTAGAAGGTAAGGTTTTGCCGGCTATTGAAATCTTGGAAAAGCGCGCTTAATAAGAAAATCCGCTCTACATAATTTGTAGAACGGATGATTTACCGATAAAGGCCAAAATCATTTGATTTTGGCCTTTGCTTGTTAGAAATTAATTTTTTCGCATAATTTCGATGATTTTCTCATCGGTTTGATGCATTCCTTTTGTTACCATCGCTCCTAAATTGTCGATAGTTTTCTCGACATCAGCATTAACAATACCTTGTCCACTGACACCATGACCGGCTAAGGCAAGGAAGCAACACTTATAAGCTGATTGCGCCGCCGTATGAACCTTCATTGCGCAAGTACTTTTTGCGCCATCACACACCATGCCTGAGGTATCGCTAATGACGTTGTTAATGGCCATGCAACCTTGCTCATAAGTGCCTCCGTTAAGGTAAACAAGGGCCATTGAAACGGCAGAAGCAGTAGCCGTATTACCGCAGAAGGCTGACAGTGATGGGTAGTGGCTCTTAATGTAAATGGCTCCTAGGTGAGAAATGATCAAGGCACGAGCCAAGTGTTCATCATCAGCGTTGACAAATTCAGCCATTTTGACAACGGGAATCGTAGCCGTAATGCCTTGGTTACCACTGCCGTAATTACTCATGGCAGGAAGGGTTGCTCCACCCATACGGGCATCAGAAGCAGCTGCTGTGTAAGAGGCCATACTGTTGATTAAGTCGCGTCCTAAAATGCCAGCCTTCATTTGCTCTTCGATGGTTTTGCCTAGCTGCAGTCCATAAGCATGAGATAGCCCCTCTTGAGCCAATGTCATGTTGATTTCTTTAGCCTCTAGAATAAAGGCGATATTTTCAAAGGGGCCGTTGCAGGCAAAGTCGTATATGTTTCGCAAGTTGACTTCATTGCCATTGATCTCGGAAGTGCCTTCAGCAGATGTTGAAATCGCATGCTTTTTTTGCATAACGATTTCACCATTCTTTTTCATCAAAACGACATCGGTATGACCGCCACTAATCGTGACTTCAGCGATGTCATCGCCAGCTCTGACAGTGGCTTTACAGAAAATAAATTCTTGTGTGTCCGCTCGTTCAATTGAGACTCGATTTTCTTTGATCATTGCAAGAGCTTGGGTGACATGATCTGGGGTGACTGAGGCTAAAACTTCAAGTCCTGCATCAGGGTCTCCTCCAAGCGCACCAACGGAGGCAGCAATGGGTAAACCAATTTGCCCGGTCCCGGGGACAAAGACACCCATAGCGTTTTTGTAGAGGTTGTCACTAACTTCTACTCGAATTTGTTCGGGAGTTTTGCCCAATAGTCGACTAGCATGAGCGGCAGCGTAGGCAATAGAAGTTGGTTCTGTGCAACCAAGTGCTGGTTGAACCTCTTTATTTAAAATGGCGATGAAGTGATCCCAAAGTTGCATGAGTGTCTCCCAAACTCGTCAAAAAAAAAAGGGCACGCACACAATGTGAGTACCCGTATTTATCAATTGGACTTAGCGGTCCGACGTTTCTTTAATAAACGAGAAAGTGCTAAGAACGTTGTTGGAATTAAAGCAAATCCTATACCGCAAAGTAAGATGGCAGTGAGGTGTTGCTTAATAAAAGGAATATTTCCGAAAAGGTGACCTGCCCAAACAAGACCATAAACCCAAGCAATAGCACCAGTAATTGAGTAAAACTCGAATTTCGAAACTGGCATGGAAGCTGCACCTGCAATAAGGGGAGCAAAGGTTCTCACAATGGGAACAAAACGGGCTAAAAAGATCGTTTTTCCACCATGAGACATATAGAAATTGTGGGTTTTATTTAGAGCTTCTTGATCAATCCAAGAAATTGAACCATCATAGATCTTGTGCCCAAGCCAAGAGCCTATGTAAAAGTTCGATGTATTACCCAAAATGGCGCCCAACGAAACAATCGCAGTTAACCACCATGGGTCGATAGCGCCACTGGCGGTAACGGCACCGGCAACAAACAGTAGTGAGTCGCCCGGTAAAAAGGCCATGACAACAATCCCTGTCTCAAGAAAAAAGATCAGGAACATCACAATATAAATAAGGATCCCATACTCAGTCGCTATAGTTGTTAAAAAGCGATCTGCGTTTGTAAAGAGATCTAAAAGTAAAGACCAATCCATGATTTGATGAAATTTACAATTTTGATGGCATTAGTATATCGGAAAAAAAAAGGTAAATTCACGCAAAAATTCAACAAAAATCAATAACCATTTGGCCAAATTGTTAAGAGTTGTTCAGGCTACGAATGCTAAAATTAAGAACATTATGCAAGACTTATCTAATTCCTCTCGAGCACCGGTTCGTGAGATCCGTGAGCTCTCCGATCAGCTTATCAGTCAAATCGCCGCAGGTGAGGTGATTGAGCGTCCAGCCTCTGTCTTAAAAGAGTTGGTGGAAAATGCCATTGATGCAGGAGCCACTAAAATTGAAGTGCGATTGGATGCCGGCGGTGTTAAGCGCCTGACAGTGACCGATAATGGTCGCGGTATGCCTAAAGATCAACTTCCATTGGCTTTAAAGCGTCATGCCACAAGCAAAATTCGCAATCTAGATGAGTTAGAACATGTTTTAAGTTTAGGGTTTCGGGGTGAAGCTCTAGCCTCTATCGCTTCGGTATCTGCATTGACGTTAACATCTCGTACGGTTGATGCCGATTATGCCTATAGCATTCACGAAGGCGTTGTTGATGTGGCTGCCGGTGCTGTGGGTACACGAGTAGAAGTAGAAGATTTATTTTTCAAAACGCCAGCTCGTCGTAAATTCTTAAAGTCCGAAGCTACTGAAGCGGCTCACTGTAAGACAGCATTAGAACGCATCGCTATATCGCATCCTAATATTGAATTTCGGATGATCCACAATGGTAAACCTGTGATGGTTTTACCAATCGAAGAAAGCCGAGCTCGTGTTAATCGCATTTTGCCTAGTGAGTTTGCTCAAGCTCAGCGCGAAGTTTATGCAGAAACTGGCGTAGCTCGTGTTTTTGGGTGGGTAGGCTTGCCTACTGCAGGGCGATCTCGTACTGATGCGCAATATTGTTATGTCAATGGCCGTTATGTACGAGATAAGCTATTGGCTCACGCCATTAAGGCAGCCTATGCAGACGTTTTGCATAACCAATTGCAACCGATGTATTGCCTGTTTTTGGATATTGACCCTGTTAAGGTTGACGTCAATGTTCACCCAACAAAAAGTGAGTTGCGGTTCCGCGATAGCCAATGGGTGCACCAATTCGTGATGCATGCTGTGCAAAATGCCTTAGCGCCAGCCATTGCGACTCGACAAAGTGAAGAGGTTGAAAAGAGCGTGGATATTGCACAAGCGCCAAAGACCTTTACACCAACCTATGTATCGCAAGGCTCTTTGGATATGAGAGCCCCTACAAGTACCTCAGCAACGGGGCACTCTTTTGGTTTACAGGCAACAAAAGCCTCTACTTATGAACCCTCTCATTTGTCTCGATACTTGAATTTTTATCAAACAAAAAGCCCACAGCATGACAATAAGATGATTCCGGATACGGTGAAGGCCATTCGAGAGGGGGAATCATTTAGTGGCGCTCAAGATCATGAAAACTTGTCTTATCCCTTAGGAAGGGCTTTGGGACAAGTAGGTGGTATCTTCATTTTGGCAGAAAATGAACATGGTCTCATTTTGGTGGATATGCATGCGGCTCATGAAAGAGTCGTCTATGAAAAGCTAAAGCGCCAAGCTGATGAGCAAAAATTAGCGATTCAACAGCTATTAATTCCGTTGGTCTTTAGGGCAACGGCAGAGGATATTGCCACGTTTGAAGAGCATCAGTCGTTACTGTTGCAGCTAGGTTTGGAACTTGAGTGTGCATCTCCAACCCATTTAAGATTGCGTGCTGTTCCCGCTGTTTTGTCCGGGGATATCAATAAAACTGGAGAGGCTTTGGTTGTTGAAACTCTTGCCGATATTCGTAAGTTTGGCGAATCCAGTGCATTGCAAGAAAAGCGCAATGAAATTTTAGCGACCATGGCTTGTCACTCAGCCGTGAGAGCACATCGCTATTTGTCGCTTGAGGAAATGAATGCGCTTTTAAGACAAATGGAGCAAACAGAGCGTGCAGATCAATGCAATCATGGCCGTCCTACATGGGTTCAATTAACAATGGGTGACTTGGATAAACTTTTTATGAGAGGTCAGTAACTGTGGTAGATGCTGTTTTAATTTTAGGGCCGACAGCCAGTGGAAAAACGGCTTTGGGAGTTCGTTTGGCTCAAACCTTAAACACTGAGGTGATTTCTATTGATTCGGCCCTCATCTACCGTGGTATGGATATCGGAACGGCAAAACCCACCGTTGAAGAAATGCAGGGAATTGTCCATCATCTCATTGATATTCGAGATCCATTTGATACTTATAACGCGGCTGATTTTGTCAAAGATTGCTACAGCAAAATTGAAGACATAAAAGCTCGAGGGAAGTTACCCTTGATTGTTGGTGGAACAATGCTTTATGCCAAGGCATTAAAAGAGGGGCTAAATGAAATGCCATCAACAGATTTGGCAATTCGAGCCCAAATTGAAGACGAAGCAAAAATTTTGGGTTGGCCAGGCATGCATAATCTTTTAGCTCAAGTCGACCCCGTTACGGCTGCTCGTCTTAATCCAAATGATAGTCAACGTATCTCTCGTGCACTGGAGGTATTTCGTCAAACGGGGCAACCGCTATCCCAATACCAAGCGCCTAAAACGTTGGAATGTCCCTATCGTTTCTTAACGATTGGTTTGATGCCTGCCAATCGCGCGCTCTTGCATGAGCGAATTGAAAAGCGTTTCCAAATGATGCTTGATGCGGGCTTCTTAGACGAAGTCAAAACATTGATGAAAGATCCTTGTTTTACGCGTGAAGCGCCAGCGATGCGAGCTGTGGGGTATCGGCAAGCCATTGACTATTTGCTTGGCGACTGTGATTGGGATCGCTTTTTCTTGTCGGGTGTAGCGGCCACTCGTCAGTTAGCAAAGCGACAATTAACGTGGATGAGATCAATGCCCGATTTATTGAGCATTGATCCCTTTATAGCCGATCCTTACGATGTTGCGTTAAAAGCCATTAAAGAGGCTAATCTTTGAGGTAGTACTCCACTGTCGTGACAATTCGTACGCGTTTGATTTGAGGCGTGTTACTGTCACGGCTATAAATGGAGAATTGCCCTTGGCTAGCACGTCGGATTTTACCGAGTTTGCTGTCGCTATCTTCAGCAAATTTTTGGGCAGCAGCACGTGCGTTTTTCGTTGCTTCTTCAATCATTTCAGGCTTAATAGCATTGAGACCATTGAAGTAGAACTCGGTACGGTAGTTATCGACGAAGATAATACCCTGTCGAATTAATTCGGTTTGATTTACCATGGCGTCTAAAACAGCTGGCACATTCGGCGTGGCCACAGATATCACCATTTCAACCCGATAACGCTCTGGTGGCAAATTGCTACCGTAAAAGTCAGCATGTGTGTCGCTGACGCGAGGCGTGCCTAAAGAAACATCTTTATCGTCAACACCGTACTTATTTAAAAAGCTTTTAATGATGTCGGTTTGTTCTTGAGCACGAGTGTAAAGTGAAGTTAGATCATTGCCCGATACACGGAAGGTTACAGGCCAGATAACATAGTCTGACGGGACATCTCTTTCTGCCAAGCCCTTAACGGTCACAACTCGATCTCGATCAACAAAATGATCAATTCCAGCCTTCAATGAAAAACCAACCGAAGCAATTCCCACGGCAACACAGATGCCAGCAATAAGATTTTGTTGGATAGTCATAGAACACCTCATAACTGAGAAGATCATTTTTCAGTATACGACGAAGAGAGCTACGAGGGGAAAAAAAGAAACCGCCTCAGGTTAGTGAGGCGGTCAATTGTTAGATATGGGCGTGAGAGACGTGTTCGTCTTCTTTAGTGCGCGTTCGGGCAACCCAAAGCGCAAAGACCAAAAGTACCATGCCAGCTAAGAATAATCCCAATGCCACCATGCCCCAGAAACCGTAGGCTTGTAAGGGTTGGCTGAAGAAAGGTTTGGCATTAAAGGCCATGTAATAACCACCGATGATCCCCACACCCCAGAGCAACACACCATAGACAACCATAGGCCAGAAGGTCACTCGGTAGGCTCGCAGAGCGAAGGCACTTACGCATTGCAAGGCATCAAAGACGTGGTAACACACACCAAAAAGCAATAAGGAAACGGCGATCTTGATCACGGTTTCATCAGAGGTGTACCAATGAGCAATGGTTTCACGGCCAAAGTAAAGTGTCAAAGCGGCAAGGCTAGCGGAAATGACACTGATGGTCAGGCATCGACGAGTGGCTTTTTCTGCGACATTGGCCCAACCAGCACCAAGGCATTGCGCAACTAAAACAGTACAAGAAATACCGATTGAGAGTTGCAACATGTAAGCCATTGAGGTGATATTACCCACGATTTGGTGAGCGGAAACCGTAATTGCACCAAAACGTGAGATGAAGATTGCCATCAACGTAAATGAGCTAATCTCAAAGAAAGTAGAAAGTCCAATCGGAATACCAATTTTGAGCTGCGCCCACAAAGCCTTGGGTTGTGGCCAGTAAAACTGAGCACATCGCATCTTTTCATAAAACTTATCATTTCTCCAGACAAGGTAATACACCAAAACGGAGATATAAGTTAAAAGGGTCGATGAAATAGCTGCGCCTGCTCCGCCTAATGCATCAAAGCCTAACCAACCATACATAAAGATGGCGTTAAAGGGCACCTTTAGGAATAATAGGGCCAAGGAAACATACATCGTCACTTTGGGTCTTGAGACGGCTGCATTGAGTGAAATGAATGCACGGCCAAATAAAGCCGCAGGCAGGCCGATCATACTGATCGTTAAGTACTGGGCAGCCATTCGTTTCACTTCACCTTGAGCTTCAGCCAAATTGGTCCAGATATCTGTGGCACCTAAAATGGGCATGCCAATCAAGGATAAGATCAGCGCAAGCCATAAGCATTGGGATAATTCAAACCCAATTTTTTCATACTTATGTGCGCCAAAGTGGTGTGCAGCCAGAGGACTCATACCTTGCAAAATGCCTACAAGGCCCATAAAAACCATAATCATGGTTGCTAAGCCAAGTGCAATAGCTGCCAAATGATCGGGCCCTAAGTGGCCTGCCATAACAGTATCAATCGTGCCACCGCCAACAATAGCAATGTTGGCAACAAAGATTGGGCCAGCCAGTTTGCCGATGGCCCTCAATGAAATATCAGGCGGAGTTAATCGTTTAGGTAAGGGATGCGTCACGTTAATCTCTCAACAAAATAAAACGCTCACGGTCTCTCGGACGAGAGTAGGTGTCAATGACTCGACTTGTTGGATGATAAGCATCAGTCTTTGCCACTTGAGAACTTCTTTCAAAGTGGAAATCACAGCTTGTCCCATCAGAGAGTTTTAGACCATAGAACTTAAATAAAACACGTTGAACAGGGGTAAGTGTTTCGGTACTTAAGCAAGATTGAGATGTTTTTGTTGCTTCATAATCTTGCATAACCATTTGAACGACGGGTTGGTAACTGCGGGCTTGGTCAATCGCTGGACCAAATAGGTATACACATAAAACCGCAAGTGTCGTAATACCAGCAGAGGCTAGCCACGGGCCTTTCCAAGCAACCACGGTGTGTCGGTTCATTCGCCAAAGTACGAGCGCAATCCAAAGCAGGGTCACGCCGAAAGCTAAGACAAAAATTAAACCATGGAAGTAGGGTTGAGCATCTGGAGCCAAATTATTGATGGACTTCACCATCTTGGGGAAGATATTTGTATGCCAAGCAGTGTAATAGGTCCATAAGGTAGCAATGCCAAGCGTAAACACCGTAGCAGAGAACCAGTCGAGGACATTAGACCAAGAGCGATGGGCAGATAAAAGGCCAAAAGCAGCCAAAACGCACATAGGGGCAGACAGAACCATCAAAAAGCGTGTACCCGTGATATCCATCACAATATTGGCAATAAATAAGCCAAATAAAATCATGAGTGGCAATTTGATGTGCGTGCGTCCCAGTTGCTTACGAAACGCGTAAAGAGCAAAAGCAGCAAAAGGCCAAAGAGGCCATAAGAACCACAAAGCGTCCTGAGCAGCACGCTTCATTTGATCAACGCTCATTAAGCTGATCATGGCAACTTGTGTTTGCCACCACCCATCAAACCAAGCATCAACAGTTTCGATGGCAAAGCCCACGGCAAAAATTGGCCAAATAAAAAATGTACCAACTGAAACAAGAATAATGCTACTGGCACGAGTAATAAAAGGTGGTTCAAACGAGTGAATTCGTGCGTGAATTAATAACGCAATAATTAATAGCGCCAAGCCCGTAGCAAAGTCGGCTGTCCAGACGCTTGCTGAGATAACTAAGCCCGTTAAGATGGGGCCAAGTGTTGGACGATGCAACGAGTAGCTTAGTGAGAAGAAATAAGTACAGATAATCGCTAAAAGTGCGGTATCGATATTGAGTTCTCTTAATGGCACAAACAGCCCGAAAGTGCCAATGAAAAGTAAAAGTGCGCCATCGGCAACCACTCGACCAAAGTCCTTTGGATTCGCCTGACCACCAAATGCTAAAACAACGGGTTGAGCTTCGCTTCGGCGGGCAAGATACCATGTGCCGTACCAAATGGAGGAGGTTGCTAATGCAAACCAGATAAGTGTGCTTAAACGTGTTGCGCCATCAAGGCCAGTTACCCAACCAAAGAGTTTCATGCATAAAGCTGCAAGCCAAGCTGCAAGAGGGCCGGCGCTATAAAAAGGCGTTGCGTCGACGTTCGGTAAGACCCAATCAACCAACGATCCTTGGTACATCGTTAGGGCTAAAGCAAAGTTAGAAAGCTCTTGAGAGGACCAAAAATCTCGGGTGATAAGACCAGGAACGATAAAAACAAACAATAAGGCAAGCAAAGCCAACCGGGGCAGCTTACGAGCAGCCTCGGCACGAGCAACAACTGGTGACGGACGTTCTTCAAACATAGTAATCTCAGGCTTCAAATAAACCTATGTATTTTATCAAAAAGTAGCTTTTGCTTTGCCCAAATCCTTTGAAATGCCATTCTAAAAATGAGGTGCATTCAATGATTAAACTGAGCTCTTATTTCCATTTAAGGCAGTAGGCATAAAAAAGGGCAATCCCTAATGGACTGCCCTTTTTCACAAAACTTTCGGTCACCCGATCGTTTATTAGGCCTTCTTGGAAAGGTTGGCGTACTTGGCGCGGAACTTTTCAACACGACCAGCTTCAACGATACGCGTTTGAGCGCCCGTGTAGAACGGGTGGCTTTCAGAAGACGTATCCAACTTAACTAACGGATAAACTACGCCGTCGATTTCAACGGTTTCTTTCGTTTGAGCCGTAGACTTGATGATGAAGGTCTTGTTGATGGACAAGTCGCAGAAGGCAACTTCGCGATATTCGGGGTGAATACCTTGTTTCATTTGTGTAATTCCTAATAATAAAAGTCGGTCGTCATGAATAACCTTGCGCGCGTGCCTTAATCGTAAGGTCTTATGGCAGGCATGTTAATCCTCGTTTCCGACGAAGGCTCGAATTATCCAATATTTTTCTATAAATTGCAAATGATCAAATGCTATCAATCACTTGTTTTTTATAGCTTTTGTTCGGGGTGAAGTGTTAAAAAGCCTTTACGAACCATCCCTGATGGTGACCAGTCTTGTTTAGCCTTTCTTAAACCAACAATACCCAGGTCTTCCTCCCGATTAATCGTGTGGATCTCATCTGGTAAGGTTTGTGCAAAAGCCTGTGTGAGAGCTGGATAAGAACCAATGGCATCTCGACTGGCTTTTTCGATGTGAACGGCAAAAATGCCAGGAGCTACCGTTGAACCGTATGTAAAACCAAGCACAGTTGCATCATTAACCAGTAAGGCGCCCTTGAGATTGAGAGCTTCGAAATGATCAAATGCAAAATTAATAGCCAGAGATTCTGCAACTAGAGACTCATCCATTTTGTCGTAGTTTGCGTACCACTGACCAAGAAATGTCCGGCACAGTCCAATGGTCTCTTGGTTGATGGGTAACAGCTTAGCTTCTGGGAAAGCTGCCCAAAAACGTTTGACAAAATTGCGTTTGCCATGAAGTTTACGACCAAGCAACTCACTCATTGTTGTTCTGTCGTAAAGGTAGTCCCAACCTGCACTATCTGTGTTCATGTCGAAACATCGGTAATGAGACCACTGAATAATATCGTCGGTTAGTTTTGGAAAGACGCCATACAGAGGAAGCGTTTCATCTTGACAGTGCTTTTCTAGCGCTTTGATGGAGCAACTTAAGCAGTGATTACCGAGCAAAGTGTAGGCTTTTTTGGTGCAATACGTTTCGGGTTTCCAATAGAGGATGGCATCGCTTCCAATAAAGGCAATCGAAATTTCTTTTTTCTCTGCGTACGCTAAGAGGCTAACAGGAGAAAGATTACAATCGCCCGTACCATGGGCTGGTACAAGTTTAGATAAAGCTTCTAAGTGTTCGATTGTTAAGGGTTCAAAGTTCAATTGCATCATAGTTCTCGAATTGAAAAGAGCCGAAAGGAATTCCTTACGGCTCTTGGCGTTATTGACCTAACGCGAGATTAATTTGATTAACCGCCTCGGCGCATCAAATCAAAGAAGTCTTGGTTGGTCTTTGTGGCCTTAAGACGTTGGAGCAAGAATTCCATTGCTTCAACTTCGTCCATATCGCTTAAGAGCTTACGCAAAATCCAAGTCTTTTGTAAGACATCCGGCTTCAAGAGCAACTCTTCACGGCGCGTACCAGAACGCAAAACATTGATGGCCGGGTAAATACGTTTTTCAGCCAAACGACGCTCAAGGTGGACTTCCATGTTACCTGTACCCTTGAATTCTTCGTAGATCACGTCATCCATACGGCTACCCGTATCAACCAAGGCCGTGGCAATGATCGTTAAGGAACCACCTTCTTCAAGGTTACGAGCGGCACCGAAAACACGCTTCGGACGGTGTAAGGCGTTAGCGTCCACACCACCGGAGAGAACGCGACCGGAGGTCGGCATGACATTGTTGTAGGCACGAGCCAAACGTGTGATGGAGTCTAAAAGAATGACAACATCCTTTTTGCTTTCAGCCAAACGCTTGGCTTTTTCGATGACCATTTCGGTCACTTGCACGTGGCGAGCGGCCGGTTCATCGAAAGTAGAAGCAACCACTTCGCCCTTAACGGTGCGTTGCATGTCGGTCACTTCTTCCGGACGTTCATCAATCAAAAGGACGAAAAGAACGCAGTCCGGATGGTTGGCTGTAATGGCGTGAGCAATATGTTGCATCAAAACCGTCTTACCACTCTTAGGAGAAGCGACGATCAATGCACGTTGGCCCTTACCGATCGGGGCAATCATGTCGATGACACGGCCTGTCAAGTTTTCGTCACCACGGATGTCTCGTTCTAACACCAAATGTTCGTTCGGGAACAACGGGGTTAAGTTTTCAAACAAAATGCGATGTTTGAGATTTTCAGGAGCTTGACCGTTAACCTTTTCAACTTTCACTAAGGCGAAATAACGTTCACCTTCTTTCGGAGTGCGGACTTCACCTTCAATGGAGTCACCGGTGTGGAGATTGAAACGACGAATTTGGGACGGAGAGATGTAAATGTCATCAGTACTGGCGAGATAGGAGGTTTCCGGGCTACGCAAGAAACCGAAACCATCCGGTAAAACTTCTAACGTACCATCGCCGAAAATTTGTTCGCCTTCTTTTGCACGTCGTTTCAAAATGGCAAACATTAATTCTTGTTTGCGCATACGGTTGGCATTTTCAATGCCAAGATCAAGAGCCCACTCAAGGAGCTTAGAGACGTGCAACGATTTGAGTTCAGAGAGATGCATAATGAATTAGTACTTATCGTACAAAACTAAAAGCAAAGTTGAAAAGTCGAGCGCATGGTATGAAACCATTGCTGCATTACTGATCGAGATTGAAAAAAAGGATTTTTGCGAAAAGAAAACGAGGGGCCGATGACCGACCCCTTACATCGCGAGACGTATTTTAGATGAATTGATTCAAAAAGTCTTCTAATTGAGAAGAACCCATTGCACCGGCTTGCTTGTGAACCAAAACGCCGTCCTTGTAAACAGCTAACGTCGGGATAGAGCGAATGCCTAATTGATTAGCCATTTCTTGAGCTTCATCAACGTTGTACTTGCAGATTTGAACCTTACCAGCAAACGTTTCAGCAGCCTTTTCCAAGTGCGGAGCCAAAGCACGGCAAGGACCACACCACGGAGCCCAGAAGTCAACTAAAACGGTACCTTGGGCAACAGCGGCAGCGTAGTTGTTGTCATCAAGATGAAGAATGTTACTCATAATCTGTCCCTCAAATATAAGAGTGTTCGTAATTTTGATAACAGAACTTTAACTGATTTATTTTTAAATGTGTATGAGCAAAAGTTTCTGCTTATGAATGCCATTGGTAAAAGCTAAAAGACGGACTGCTGAATGTGGTACCTAACGTGAAAAGCAGAGAGAAATCGTATTGAAAATGCGAGTGAAGATTTCTGATTGAAGAGGACTCTATTGAATTTAGAGATTAAAGTTTGGTAAACTTCGCCTCGGCGGGTCCCCTCGCATGTATTCGTCGTTAACCTGGTCAGGTCGGGAACGAAGCAGCCATAGCGAACTGAATATAGTGCCGAGGATAAGGCTCGCCATTTCTATTTCTTCTTTTCATCTATTGCGACGGTCTGTTGCGTTTAATCCAGTTTTTCGCAGTGCCGACAGGCACTTGAGTCTCTTTAAGAGTCTGTGCCCAAGATAATCCTTCGTTTCTTAATTGAATAACCTTTTCTTTCAACTCAAGTGGATAGCGTCGTGTTGTCAGTTCTTGGTTCAGAAGTGAATCATAGGCGTTAGCTTTAAACCGGCGAAACCAATCCCTCACTGTACTTTCATGCAAGCCTAGCTGTTTTGCTGTCGCTTTGTAGCCATGGCCTTCAAGGTAAAGGTTGTAGGCTTGGCGACGTACTGTGAAATCTGTACTCATAAATCTGCATAAGCCTTCTAAAGGTGGATTAAAAATTCAAGAACATAATTCTGAATAATCATTCACTCTTAATTTTGCTCAAAAAATGAATAAAAAATGGGTTGTTGTATCAGAGCAACAATATTTCGTTACATATCTAGAAATATTGGATTTATTTTCCTGGGGGGGGGCATTATTAAAGGGATATATATTAAACGGACTCACAATAAATTATCTAATCCCAAGGTTTTTATATTTTTTGTGTGCGTTTCTGATTTCTCTTATGTAATGAATGAGGTGAAGACTTATGAGTAATTTCTCATTATCGGCTCTTACTGTCGCTATCGCAGCTGCTTTTGTTTCTCTCCCTGCCAACGCAAAAGACTTCAATCTTAAGCCTGGAGATATAGAGGTAAATTCAAAAGAAAATGTCGCTTACTATAACCTTAATTCACTTCTTGAGTTGTCTAATCTAGACAATATTACTCAGTCTTGTATTCAGGGACGCATTTTTTGGGATAAGCCTAATTCGAAAGATCCTAATCAATCACTTAAGTCTGATTTAACTTTGAACAACATTCAAATTAATCATACAAATGATGGTTACCACAGTGGTTTGATTGCATTTAGGGGGGTCTCAGATTCCAAATACAATGTAACCGTCAATAATGTTTACTTAGGATATAACACGGCTTTACAGGTATTTGATGATATGCGAGATGGGCAGTTAACTATAAAGAAGGTTGTAGTTAATAGTTCAATGCCTGATGGTTTGAACGTTGAGAGTTATGAATCAAAGAAAGAACAATTTGCAACTCAAATTGAAGTTTGGCGCCCTGATGATGGTACTGGTAAGCTTGGTGCAACGATGAATATTGGGGAACTAGTTGTTGAAGATGGACGTATTGTTGCATTGACCAATAGAGCCGTCGCGTCAGCTCCCGATAGCTATATGAAAAATACACATTTGAATATTGGGAAAGTTACCCTCAATCAGAACGCAAAATTACGCAGTGGTTACTCTGCAGCAGGTAGCTCATCGTTATCTGACAATATGACCCCAACCGGTTTAGCATGGTCCAGTACCGAATTGAAAGAAGTGCAAGCATTGGGTGATGCGACTATTGAGATAGATAACGGGGTGTTCAATGTAGAAAAAATCTCCGTTGCTTCTGAGAAAACTTTAACTGTTCAAACGAATGAAAAGCCTATCAGTACTGATAAACGTAAGACTGAGGCATTGTTTGCAGCAAATGACAATAATGCCTTGGCAGTCAGTTTGGACAAGTCGGCTGTATTGAACTTTAATGCTAAGTCAGCTACGGATCTAACCCTTGATGTTGCTACTTTAGCCAATGCTCCAGGTAAGGTTGTACTTGGTGCAAATGCAACATTGGAGGGCAACTCTGTCTCTGTCACGGGTTTAGACTCCGGTGCAAGTGGCAATTTGAATAAAGATTTGGCCTCTTTAGCTCAAGTCGTGCAAAAAGATGGTAAGAGTGTTGCTGGAGTTGAAGTAATCCAAGAAGCAACAGATATCTTTGACGGTGGCTCAGCAATAACGACGGCAAATGGTGGCTTGTCCCAAGTGAAAGTTATAGCTAATAGCAATATCAATGGTATCGCTGAAATGACGACCGTTGGTCTTCATATTTGGCGCAATGAAATTAACGATATGAATAAGCGCCTGGGCGAACTTCGCGATAGTAGCGACGAAGCTAACGGTGTTTGGGCTCGCGTATATAACGGTAAGGCTAAGTTTGGCGATCAAAAGATCACCAATAAGTACACAGCTTTCCAATTTGGTTACGACCGACAAGTGGCCGATGGTCTTTGGTTGGGTGGTGCCTTGTCTTGGACGGATGGTGAAAGTGACTTTGCTGTTGGTGGCGGTGACAACTCCTTGATGGCATTGACGGCTTACGGTTCCAAACTTTGGGATAACGGTATGTTCGTAGATGTGACGGGTAAATTCGGTCGTATCAAGAATGAGTTTGATATCCGTTTGGCCAATGGTCGTTCAAGTGCTGATTATGATGCTAATGCCGTGTCAGTGTCTGCTGAAGCAGGTTGGCGTGTGTATCCGTTGAATAATGGCTTCTTCGTTGAACCGCAAGTTGAAATGATGTACGGTCGCGTGGAATCCGTTGACTACACAACGTCTACTGGCGTGAAGGTTAACCAAGACTCTGCTGAAACGTTAATTGGACGTGCTGGTTTCGTCATGGGCTTGAAGTGCCCAGCAGATCGTGGCAATGCTTATGTTCGTGCTTCTGTCTTGCATGACTGGGAAGGCGATGCCAACTTCAAGTTCAGTAAGGATGGTGTTAATAGTCGTGCTATTAGCGAATCCTTGGGTGGAACGTGGTACGAATACGGTATTGGTGCCAACTTCAATGCTACGAAGCAACTTCACATCTATGCTGATGTTGAGGCGGCCAACGGTGGTGATGTGGATACGGACTACCGTGTTAACTTAGGTATGCGCTACTCCTTCTAGTTAATAATTATCTTCTAATAGAGGCCGCCTTAGTGCGGCCTCTAGGCATCATCAGAGGAAAGACCAGAGAAAAATCTCTGGTTTTTTAGTTAAGGTTCGGTGAACCAAATCTTCATCAGATCATTTGGTGTAACAACTTGAATAGAAGAATCTGGATAAGCAGTCATGAATTTTCCGGGTCTTGCTTTCGCATTTGGGGAAAGTTTGCATTCAAACGCTCGGATCTTTTCATTTTTAACTTCTAGGAAATCGAGCTCATGCGGATTGTTGCTGGTGGTTCTCCAAAAATACATGTCAGTGAAATCGTTTCGGATGCTGTGCAGCTTGACTCTTTCCATAAAGAAAAAGTTCTCCCACAATGCGGCAGCATCTTGGTCTCGTCTGGCAGACATTGGGCTGAAGTCTCCAATGATGGCATTGCGAATGCCATTGTCGCAAAAGTACACCTTTTTTCCTTTCTTTAGCTCGTTACTTAAATTTCTGGAGAAAGAAGGACAAATTTTGACAATGAAGTATTGTTCAAGGAGTTGGATGTAGTCGGCTACTGTTGTTTTGTTCAAGCCGATTTCGCGAGCCAAGTTATCGTAATTCACTTCAGAGCCTATGTTATAGGCAAGATGTTTTACGAGATACATAAACTTGTCATTATGACGAATATTGGCAAGACTGAAGAGGTCTTTGTACAACATACCATCACAGTAGTTTCTGAGTGTTAGCTCTGCATGAGCGGGATCTGTGAAGACGGCAGGATACGTTCCATAGATCATCAAACGCTCAATGCTTTGACAGACTTCTCCCCAACTTTTGCTAGCTGCAATTTCTGTTATGGAAAGTGGCCACATTTGTCGCTGGATCAGACGACCCATAGCACTTTCTTTGACGCCCTTTGCCAGTTCAAGAGAAGAAGAGCCTGTAGCAAAGATCTTCTTCCCAAGATTGAGGCGAATATTTACGTCCACAAGTTGTTTAAGAATTAATCCGATATCAGTGAAGCGCTGTGCTTCATCAATGACGATGACATCAGCTTGACGTAGAGTAAGTTCTACGTCCGTGGTTGAGTGAAACTTGAGCTGGGCGTGGTCTGCTATAGAGTCACCATTAAACCATCGGACGCTTTCTTCTGATTTGGCAAGTTCAGTTAAAAGTGTTGTTTTCCCAATTTGTCTAGCCCCAAAAATAACAATCGCTTTTGGAGGAGTCTCCTTAGTAAATTGAGGCTGTATTTCGCGTTGAATATAGGACATTTATAAAATTCGCCATTATGATAGCGAATATTGTCATAATGGCTTGTTTATGCTTCTTTCTGCTCAAGGGCAAGCAGCCTTTGCGCAAGAAGTCGAACGCATTGTTAAGTTGTAATTAACGGCTATTGAAACTATTAAAGAGAGTCACTTGCTAAGTAGGTTAGGTAAGTGATTCACTTTTTTGTTTCAATCGTTTGCGCAATAGGAAGGCTGTGCTAGAATTGGCCCCGATTTCCCTTTTGGGGAGACAGTTCGTGACCATCCTGTCTATAAATAAAACTACGGGAGTTGTGGAGTTTGTTGGTTTTGACTTCACTTATTCGTCCGCTCTGTCGCCTCTATGACGCTATTGAGGTGCAGTCAATGTCCTATTCTTCAGAGTCTTTAACGGACTCAAAATCACTCTCTATTTTTGAAAGATGGAGTCGATCATTTCGTGAATTTCAGCTGTTAGTGCAATCAATTCCTACGGTTACATTCGCACTTTTTATTGTTGCAGTCTTTTCGATGAACTTGCTCGCTAACAAAAGTGTCGATTTACCAGTGAGTTGGTTGGCGCTTGACTGCGGTTTTATCGTTTCCTGGTTCGTATTTTTGGTTTTGGATATTCTTACCAAGCATTTTGGTCCCAAGGCTGCGACCCAGATTTCTATTTTTGCCATGGTTTTGAATTTACTGCTGTGCGGTATTTTCTTCTTAGTGAGTCTTGTTCCTGGCACTTGGGGTGAGTCTTACGTCGAGGGTAGCGAGGTTGTTATCAATACGGCATTAAACAATACCTTTGGTGGCACGTGGTACATTATTTTTGGCAGTGCTGCTGCTTTTACGGTTGCAGCATTTACCAACAACTTCTTAAACTTTTTTGTAGGTAAAGCCTTTAAACGTCACCCCAATGGTTTAATGGCCTACTTAAGTCGCTCTTTGGCTTCAACAGCGGTTGCACAGTTTGTGGACAATTTTGTATTTGCCTTCTTGGTTAGTCGCGTATTTTTTGGATGGAGCCTTACGCAATGCATAACGTGTGCCTTCTTAGGAATGCTTTTTGAGCTTCTATGCCAAGTTCTTTTCTCTTTGTGGGGCTATCGCATCAGTGAAAATTGGCGAAAAAATAAGGTGGGCGATGCCTATCTTTTGCAAGTCGCACCAGCTACGAGGTAATGAGTCGTGAAAGTTTTGGTCACTGGATCTAGTCAAGGTATTGGAAAGGGTATTTGTGAAGAGTTTCTCAATCATGGAGACACTGTCATAGGTATTGATATCTTAGATAGCTCCATTGATCATCCTAACTACCAGCATTTTGTAGCGGATATCTTGACAGGGGAGTTGCCAGATATTGATGGCATCGAGGTTCTTATCAATAACGCCGGTGTACAAAATAGTGGGCGCGATATTGATATTAATCTTAAGGGCACAATTCGTGTCACTGAGCATTATGCTATTCAGGAAAAAATTAAAAGCGTTGTTTTCATAGCTTCGGCGAGTGCTCAGACTGGTGCAGAGTTCCCCGAGTATGCTGCCAGTAAAGGTGGAATGGTGGCATACATGAAAAATGTTGCATTACGTGTCGCGCCATTTGGGGCAACCTCCAATAGCCTATCTCCTGGAGGGGTACTAACAGACCTTAACGCCCATATTATTGATAATCCTGAGTTGTGGTCTCAAGTTATGAATGAAACCCTTTTGCCTAAGTGGGCAACTGTGGACGAGATCGCTAAGTGGACATACTTTGTTGCTGTCGTCAATCGCTCTATGACCGCTCAGGATATTCTGATCGATAATGGAGAGGCGGCAAAATCCAATTTCATTTGGTAATGACTTGTTTTTCAAAAAAGGTTGATTGTTTTAAAGCAATCAGCCTTTTTTGCATTCGGTCACAGCGTTGATTCAAGTGTCTGTACTCATAAAAGATCTGCCATTAGATACAGAAATGATTTTGAAGATGGCAGAAAAAGAATGGTTCGGTTTTTAGTGTTAAGGTGTACAAATCAACTTTGTATGCCTTCAAATTAATAGTTTTGCCTTGCAGGAATCACACCTCGAACGCCGCCTCTCGGATTTTCAACGTCTCCTTGATAGCGAGGTATTAAGTGTAAGTGAACATGGAAAATGGATTGTCCCGCCATCAGGCCTACATTAATGCCGATGTTAAACCCATCGGGTTGATATCGCATTTCGATGATCGGTTGAACGAGTTTTAATAAGCGATTCATGTCGAGTATTTCTTCCTCGGTTAACTCGAAGTAACTGGCAACGTGACGTTTTGGAATAATTAAAGTATGTCCAGGGTTTACAGGATATTTATCCAAAAAGGCAACGCATAGGTTTGATTCTTGGATGATTTCAACATTGTTAGCAAGATGGCAAAATGGGCAGTTTGTCATAATTGAAGTCTCCTATTGAAAATTCCAAACCTCAAATCCCATATTTTTCGCGATTAAGTTCATTGGAGTATAGGTTTTTGAAAAAGCCTCAAAGAAATTTTCACTGCTAATAGTTTTCAAGTCTTCACAATCTAGGCCTAAGTCAACATAATCTTCCATAACTTTTGGTCTCTTTCCATGTTCGATGATGGCTTGAATAGCTAGCAAATGCTCATCAGCAAGTGGCTGCAAGAATCGTTCTAAACTAGGTAGATAGTCGCTCTTGCAGCTGTTAAGTCGAAACTCATCTTCAATATTGGCTATCGGAATGAGATTCCATAGACGATCATGAGCGACAAATCGCCAAGGCATAAAGTGGTCCAGATCAAAACTCATCTCAGGTGTAATCGATCTGCCTGTGTAAATGCAATGCATCTTTCCTTGTATGCCAATAGCCTCTTTCCAAAAGTCTCGTTGTCTAGCCAAGGAGGCTCGTTTTTCAGGACGCATAAGTTTTGATGGAATTCCTGGCACATTTGGGTTTCGAGCTTGTAGGTACTGCGAAAGGTGCCAGTAGGTGAACTCAATTAATATCTGGTGGTTTGCTCGCAGATACGCCTGCCAAAGAGGATTAATCGTGATAATTAGACCGTAAATGCGATCGCGTTTGAGTGAATACAAACACTGATTTTCAAAATTTTGAGATCGTTTGACCATCTGGGAATTGCTTTGTTCTTTGATCCACGGCATTAGGAAACGATATGGGACTTCGTCAGCAATTTGTTTGAAAGCACTCTTAACATGACTGGAGTTCCTGGGACTGTTGATAAGCGCGCTAACGATAAAATCTTCTTTGGCATCAATTGGTAAGGCCTCCTCAATTTGTAAGTTATCGATCCATTTGGCCAAAGATTCAGTTTTGCCGAAGGAGAGTTTAAAAAAGAGTCTTGGATACCAAGCCTTGGCGATCATGCGTGCAACAATATCGGAGTAAGCAATTTCGGTTTGGCCTTTTTGAAAAACTTCCAAAAGGCATAAAAACCAGAAAAATTTGTAGGCAGCCGAGGTATTAGAAAAGATTCGGGATAATGGTGCAATATCTAGTGTTTGAGAGTTAGGCAGGTACATATTGACCTCAACCGTTGCATGAACAGAGCCGCAAATTTAATAGAGATAGCTTAAGAGGAACAGTCATTAACTTCAAGTTTTCCCTCAAATACA
The DNA here is from genome assembly GCA_937906995.1 of uncultured Sutterella sp. Taxonomy (GTDB): domain Bacteria; phylum Pseudomonadota; class Gammaproteobacteria; order Burkholderiales; family Burkholderiaceae_F; genus Aphodousia. Next base: position 4,078 of record CALESB010000066.1, on the reverse strand, counting down.
ACACTTTTTCTTTGTTCGTTGCACAGAGAACTCTAAAGAAGGATTAAAATTTGCTCCCTTCAAGTTAAGGCTTAACTTCAAATGGTCAATACTTCTTTATTTCTCTTGTTCTTGATTACTTCTAGTTGCACTGTTGCTTCACCTGGTCCTGGTGTATTAATGACACTAACGAGTGCAATTCGCTATGGATTGCGCCCTGCTTGTTGGGTGATTTTGGGAACGGCGTCGGGTACTGTGATCATGGCTGTGATTTCATCGACAGGTTTGGGGATTTTAATTGCCAATTCTCCGTCTACTTTTGAAGTGATTAAATCACTCGGTGCCTGCTACATGGTTTATTTAGGGATTAAGTTATTTAGAGCAAAACCCTTTAGTTTTGATTTGGCAGCAAAGGAAAAAGAATCCGTGGATTTTGCTCAAAAGGGACGCCTTTGGTTGCAAGGTGTGACGCTTCAGATGACAAATCCCATGTTGATTATGTTTTTTATCTCCCTTTTCCCGCAATTCTTAGACGCTAATCTTAACTATGTGCTTCAAGTGGCGGTGATGAGTGCAACCTATTTCTCATTGGTTTGCGTGATTCATTTAGGATATGCGTGGGTTGCGGCTAACTTTAGACATCTACTCTCGACACCTAAAGCCGCTCGAATTATCAACTGTGTAGGCGGAACGATATTTATTTTATTGGCCCTACGTGTTTTTCTAACCATGTTTGCGAGTTAATACTTGAGCGGGGCAGGAATGTCCCGCTTAGTTTTTATGTAAACTTAGTCTATTGTTCTCTTTACTGCGAGTAAGTTATGTCTGAATTTCGAATTCGTCCAGCCACTGAAGATGATTGTGAGTTAGTGTTAAGTTTTATTCGTCGTTTGGCGGACTATGAAAAGATGCTCGATGAAGTCGTTGCAACGGTTGATGATGTGAAAAGAGAACTGTTTGGCGATAAAGCAATTGCTCACTGTGTTATCGCTTGTGAAGACGATACACCTGTTGGTTTTGCGTTTTATTTCTACAACTTTTCCACGTTTTTAACTCGCAAAGGTCTTTATCTTGAAGACATCTTTATTGACCCCGCCTATCGTGGAAAAGGCTATGGTAAAAAGCTTATGCAATATTTAGCCAACAAGGCGATTGAAGAAAAATGCGGTCGCTTTGAATGGGTTGTTCTAGATTGGAATGAGCCTGCAATTGGTTTTTATGAAAAAATCGGAGCAAATGTTTTGCCTAATTGGCGCATTTGTCGAATGACAGGTGAGTCCCTCGTGAATTTTGCCGAGTCTAAATAGGATTGACGATGGCTTCTCAAGTTTTAGCCCGAAAGTGGCGTCCTCATAATTTTGAAAGTGTGGTCGGTCAGGAGCCGGTTGTTCAAGCGCTGACGCATGCATTGCGAGAAAATCGTTTGCATCACGCTTATCTATTTACCGGCACCCGCGGTGTTGGTAAGACAACGTTGTCTCGTATTTTGGCAAAAAGCCTCAATTGTGTTGGGCCAGATGGTAAGGGTGGTGTAACGGACCATCCTTGCGGCGTTTGTGAGGCTTGTCGTGCTATTGATGAAGGCCGTTTCGTTGACTATATCGAAATGGACGCGGCTAGTAATCGTTCAGTAGAGGAAATGACAGCTTTGCTCGAGCAAGCCATGTATGCGCCAACCAATGCGCGCTACAAGGTCTACATGATCGACGAAGTGCATCAGCTCACTACGCATGCTTTTAATGCAATGCTTAAGACGCTTGAGGAGCCGCCTGAGTACGTAAAATTTATTCTAGCAACGACAGACCCTCAAAAAGTCCCTGTGACGGTTTTATCGCGTTGTATTCAATTTAATCTTCGTAATGTGACGCCACAAATTGTGGCCGAGCACATGAAGCATATTTTGACCGAAGAAAAAATTGAAGCAGAACCCGCTGCACTGAAGCTTTTGGGTATCGGTGCACGCGGTTCTATGCGTGATGGCTTAAGCCTTTTGGATCAGGCGATTGCATTCGCGGGTGATAAGCCTGTAACGCTCGATAGCGTTCGTGAAATGCTTGGCATGATGGATAGCGACGTGTTGGTGAAGCTTTTGCAAGCACTCGCTCAAGGCGATGCCCATCAAATGCTTGAGATCGCCAACACCATGTCGATGCGTAGTTTGAGTTTTTCTCAAGCAATTCGTGATTTAGCAGCCATTTTGCACCGCATTGCTTTGGCTCAATTTGATCCAGCTAGTGTGGCTAGCGATGATTTGGATCGAGATGCTATTTTTGAGTTGGCCCAAACATTCTCGCCACAAGAAGTTCAGCTTTATTACCAAATTACGCTTAACGCACGTGGTGACATGAATTTGGCACCCGATGAATATGCTGGTTTCACGATGGCATTGATGCGTATGTTGGCTTTTAAGCCAGCTGGTGTTGTTAAGACAACTTTGCCAAAACGCTTTAGTTTTGATGACGTCAAGTCTACATCAACTACAAATCAAAACTCGATTGCGCCTAAGGTTGAAAGTAAGGTTCTGGCTACCAGTGTTGCGACATCTGAAGTTGCCAATGTACGTCAAGAGTTGCCAGCAACTCCGTCGCTTGATAATGATCCAGCGCCCTGGGAGGACTTACCAGTTTCATCCCAAGTAACGTCGGACAAAGCCGCCGCATCGGAACCAAAGAAGTTATCAACTGAGGAGGCAGTTGTAGAGTCCAAACCCGTTACAAAGCCATCTTCAACCGTAATTGATGACGACGATGATGACGTGCCCTATAGCCCTGATGGAGCTTATGATGAGGCAGCTTATCAGGAGTCTTTAGACCCTTTTGATGACTACGGGATGGAAAGCGCTCCAACAATGGATTCCATGCCCGGGTACGACATGCCAGAGGCAGAGCCCGTCGAAGAGGAGCCTTCGACGGATATGGGAAGTGGCTACTCTGACTACTATGAATTCGCTCAAGAGGAAGAGATTCCGGCATTCAGTGAAGTTGGGAAGCTTTGGTATGAAAAAATGCGATATACCTACCCGTCTACATACGCTCGTGATATTTTGTTTAGAAGCGAGTGTGTTGCCATTGAGGGCAATGTTATTCGTTTACGTTTAGATCCCTTTTATGCTGGGCGCTTACGAAACGAACAGGCGATGCGTTTAGTTCAGCGTATTGTGGATCCGGTGTTTGGTCATCGTATGAAGATTGAAATTGAGCTTGAGTCGCCACGTTCCCGTACAATTCACCAACAGAAGGTTTGGGAAAAGCGTCAAGAGAAAAAGGCCGAGGAAGCAAAGTGGTTAAAGAGCCACTATGTGGCCATTGATGATCCAGAAGAGAAAAAGGCTGCGATTGAGGCGTTAAAAAATACACCTCAAGCAAAAATTATTGCTCGACGCTTTAACGCTCGTATTGATCAATCTTCGATTAAAAAATTAGTTTCTCGTCAATCTTGATGAGAGTAAGAAAAGATTTTTATAGCCTCCGTCGTAAAACCCATGATTTAATCATGGGATATAAGACGGCAAAGTCGTGAGACTTTGTAAATCTATTAGTCGAAAAAATCGTTGATTGATCTCTATTGCTAAAATTAAAGCTATGGAACTGATGCTCAACTACTCATTCGAACTAAAACTCAACACCGCTCAACGTCGTTTCTTAAGTCAAACGGCGGGAGCTGTGCGTTTCGTTTGGAATCATTTCTTAGCCGAGCAAAAAGCCATTCAAGAGTCTCGCAATACCATCTATCACCAAAACAAAGAGCGCGTTGAACAAGGACACGAGCCCTTACCTCAACCGTCGCTTTTGACTTACAACGCCTGCTCCAAGGCGCTCACGCAATTAAAGCGTGAAGCCCAAACCCAATGGTTAAAACTACCCATTGCGCAAGCCTTGCAACAAACACTGCGCGATCAAGATCGTGCCATTCGAGAATCATTTAAGAAAGGCAAAGGTTTTCCACGCTTTAAGAGTAGAGATCATGGTGATAGTTTCCGACTGCCTCAACCTAAAAGAGAAGATATTGACGAAGTCAACACTCGCGTCTTTGTCCCGAAGTTAGGGTTTGTGCGTTATCGGAAAAGTCGAGACACAGCCGAGGGACTTGTTCGTCAAGT
>CALESB010000065.1 GCA_937906995.1 uncultured Sutterella sp. | reverse complement strand
TTTGATTACACCCATATTTTCCCACTTGGGAACTTAGAGGGTTCCATGTCATTAGTCCTGCGATTTTTATTAATTCGCAGGACTTTTTCTATGATGTTTTGTCTAGTTCGATATACCTAGAGTGTTGCATTTTGCATCTTGCTGAGTGTAAAAAAGTTTTGTAGAGTAAAAAAGAAGTCGTTGAAATCCCTTCTATCTCAACGAAAAACTTTTTGGAGTTTTATCATGAACCACAATTTACGAAAGCTGGCTCGACCAGAAAATCTAAAACTTAATGCAATGGCTTGCCCTCTTTGTGCTCTTTCTTCCTCCTCTCGCACATCATCTACATCCACATCTCGTCACTCTTGCTAAGAGTCGCACGAAATCCGTCGCTGTGATCGACCCGCTCTCCTAGAGCCAAATATCACAAATCCTACAAACACAAAAAAATTAATCTGCTGACTGGCGTAGCTTTTAACACATAGCTCGACGTGTATCTAGCTCTCACTTATGCACCCATAGGTCTTAGTGTATCCAGACAGCAACGTATCACTCCCTAACAATTGGGATTGTAGATACGAGATACTGAGGAATATTGCATCATGCAAGCTATCAAAAATCTTAAATTGCATTTATTGGCAGCTATTGTTGTCGTATTGGCCGAACTCATTGGTATTCAAAAGTTTGGACTCGTTGTTCTCTTACCTCTTCTTTATGCCTTAGTGATTGGTGGCATTCTTAGTGCACCGGCACTGAACATTCTCTCGTTCAAACAAATGGAACGTGCCGCTAAATTCATGCCAGTTGCCATGTTGATGCTGGTTGCCAAAATTGGTCTTGACATCGGCCCAAACTTAGACACGCTTTTGAATTCGGGCTTAGCACTCATCTTTCAAGAATTCGGCCACTTCTTTGGCACGATTCTCTTTGGTTTACCCGTTGCACTTTTACTCAAAATGAAGCGCGAAGCCATTGGGGCTTGTTATTCGATTGACCGCGAAGCTAACGTCGCCATCATTGGTGAAAAGTTTGGCTTGGCTAGCCCAGAAGGCCGTGGCGTGATGGGTATGTATATTTGCGGCACTGTTTTCGGTGCTTTATGGATTTCGCTCTTAGCCGGCATTATTGCCCAATTAAATATCTTCCACCCACATGCCCTTGCCATGGGTGCCGGCATTGGCTCGGCCAGTATGATGGCCGCTGGTATGGGCTCGATCATTGCCGCTTACCCAGCTGATGCACAGTTAATCCAAGCCTATGCAGCAGCAGCCAATCTTATGACCTCGATCCTCGGCATTTACTTTGCTTTATTTATTTCGCTTCCGGTCACGATCAAGATCTACGAATTTGTCACGGGTGATCGTCGTGAAAATACCAACAACGTGAAAGAGTTACAACCTGAATTAGCCCGAAACTAAACCAGTGACAAATGGAGAATTATCATGATTGAAAATATCGCTAAATTAAAAGACTATTTGTTCATTTTGCTCGTAACGGGCGCCTATACCCTGATTGCCAATACGGTTGGTTATGACCATGGTTTGGCACAAGCTTCGCTGGGTTGTTTAATTCTGGTCGCAATCGCTATGGTCGGCGTTGTCCTTAGCATGATCCCTGGTCTCAAGGTGTTACCAATGGTCTTCTGGGTTTCGGCTGTTGCAGTGCTTGTTTCGTTACCCGCCTTCCCCGGTAGCGAATGGATTTTGGCTCAAACCAAACAAATTAGCTTTTTAGCAATTACGACCCCAATTTTGGCATACGGTGGCCTTTGCTTAGGCAAAGATCTTGAGGCTTTCAAAAAGTTGTCGTGGCGAATTGTTCCTGTTGCTCTAGCTGTTGCTGGTGGTAGCTTCCTCTGCGCAACGATGTTTGCTGAAGTTATGCTCCATCTTGAAGGAATTTTCTAAAAGGACTTGCTATGAATAAACAAGAGTTAAAAAATAAGGTGTACGCAGCTATTGATAATCGCTTTGCTGACATCGAGGCCTTTGGTGAAAACATTTTTAAAGAACCCGAACTCGGTTTCAAGGAAAACCTCACTCAAGCCAAAGTTCGCCAAGCTTTAGAAGGTCTTGACCTTCAATGCGAATGTGGCGCCGCCTTAACGGGTGTAAAAGCACGCATGAAAGGTAAAGACTGTCGTAAAACGGTTGCTCTTTTAGGCGAACTTGACGCCATCGTTTGCCGAGAACATCCCCAAAGCAACCCACTAACAGGAGCTGCCCACTGCTGTGGTCATAATGTTCAGTTAGCTAACCTTTTAGGCGTTGCGATGGCAATGAAAGATGCACAAGCTATGCAATATCTGGACGGCGACATTGTGTTCTTTGCGGTTCCTGCAGAAGAGTATGTTGAAATTGACTATCGTAATAAACTTAAAGAAGCCGGCCAACTTCGCTATTTAGGCGGCAAAGCTCAACTTATTGCAGAAGGAGCTTTTGACGATATTGATATGGCGATGCAAATGCATGTCCACACCACCCAAGATCCAGAAGGGACTTTTGTTGTTGGTGCTTCATGCAATGGTTTCATTGGAAAACTTATTGAATACCATGGTAAAGCCGCTCACGCTGCAGGCGCTCCAGATCGTGGGGTCAATGCTCTTAATGCCGCTATGATGGGCGTGATGGGGGTTAATGCAATTCGTGAGACGTTCCGTGAAGCAGATTGTGTTCGTTTCCATCCCATCATTAATGCAGGAGGCGACCTCGTCAACGTTATTCCAGATCGCGTCAAAATGGAAAGTTACGTTCGCGCCTCTAATATTGAAGCTTTAACAGCTTACAACAAAGCCATCAATCGCGCACTAAAAGCTGGTGGTGATGCCATTGGAGCTAGCTGTGAGATCAAAGATCTCCCTGGTTACCTTCCCCTTCGCCCTGATGAGGCTTTTAAAGATGTTCTCCGCGAAAATGCTAAAGAGATATTTGGCGAAGCGCATATCGAAGAAGGAGAGCATTCTGCTGGCAGTACAGATATGGGCGATGTGAGTCACTTGATCCCAGTTGTCCACCCATGGGTAGGCTGCGCTCGTGGCGTTCTACATGGCGCTGATTACGTTTTAGAGGATCACCGTACTGCTTACAATAAGTCCCTAAAAGTATTAGCTGGGTGTCTAATCGACTTGCTTTGGGATGATGCGAAAGAAGCTGAACGTATTTGCAAAAACTTTAAACCAGTTCTCAACAAACAGACCTACTGTCAGTTAATGGACAATATTGAATCCAAATAAATAAAAAGGGAGCACTTTCACGTTGCTCCCTTTTTCACAATTATCACTTGTTATAGTGGTAACAATTGAGACTGCTCCATCAAGTGAGAGCGCAAGAGATCCGCTGCTTTCTGAGCTTCACCCATACGAATAGCATGCAAAATTTCACGCTCTTGGCGAGCCACTTCTATAAAGAAAGAGGGATCCATTTTTGCAACACGATGAGAGGTCTTTTCAAAATAGGTAACCAAAACACCAGAGAAGACTTGCAACACCCGATTACCACACCCTTCTAAGAGCAGAAGATGAAACTCTCTATCAAAACGGTCAGCAACCAGTGGCTCGTTGGCATGTTCTTCAATTTTGTTGAGAGTGCCTTCCAAGCGAGAAGCTAATGCCGGTGTGATTCGACGCGTAATCAATGGCATCAAAGAACACTCAACCAAAGCACGTGCTTCTATGAATTCCTGAATATCGAAATTAGCAACATCAAAGCGCATCTGAATTTGATTGCGCAAACTATTGGCACCCACCTCACGCACTGTCGTTCCCCGTTTCGGCGTACGCACCAAAATACCCATCTGTGTTAGAACATCCAACTCTTTACGAATACGGTAGCGTGTTACCCCGAAACGCTTGGCAAGCTCAGTTTCTGTATCAATTCGCTCACCATTTCTCGCTTGAGCCTGAAGATGATCCCTGATTAATTCGAACAAATTGTCGTTTTGTTGCATTTTATTTTCGTCAAGAAGATAAGATCGTTGAAAGATTATATGACAAAGTCGACAAAATCGCTTTGAAGTCAAACGATTAGCCAAAACAACATTTAAATATTCATCTTCCGTTTGTCGACAAATTAGTATATTCCCTAATATAGCATTTAATGAGAAAATAAGCATAATTACCCATTTTCGTTGATTTGTCTGACACTTATCAACAGAATGTCGAACATAAGCCGATATTTGTCGAAATTAATTCGATTTTTTGTCGTCGAATTTTCACAAAAAGACGCTTACAATTCGATAAATTGAACAAGAGTAAACATAAGTGTTACTCCTTAACCGTCTCTCATTCTTTTCTTTCAAGGACAAAAAATGGTCGATCTTGAGTTTTGGCTTCAGCTCGCCGTTGTGCTTTTCTGCCTTGCTGTCGGTGGCCGTTTTGGCGGCGTTGGCTTAGGTGCCGCAGGTGGCTTTGGCGTCAGCATTTTGGTTTTAGGCTTTGACATGCAACCGGGCTCTCCTCCGGTTTCCGTCTTATTAATTATCACTGCTGTTATTGCATGTACAAGCGTATTGCAAGGCTCTGGTGGTTTAGATTTCTTGGTGAGCTTAGCTGAGAAATTGCTTCGTAAGTGGCCTCGTGCCATTAACTTTGTCGGCCCTATTGTCTGCTCGATGTTTGTTATTTTCGTCGGTACTGCTTACGTGGCCTTTGCGGTTTATCCTGTGGTTGCTGAAGTGGCTGCCTCTCAGAAGATTCGCCCTGAACGTGCTGTCTCGGCCTCTGTCATTTGCGCTGGTATTGGCGTGATGGCTAGTCCGATGAGTGCTGCTATGGCTGCAATGGTAGGTATTATGTCTGCTTACGGCTACACACTCTTGGACATCTTGTCCGTTTCCGTTCCGACCTATTTTGTTGCCTTAACCTGCGCTTGTTTGTCCGTCAACTGGCGTGGTTCTGAACTCGAAAAGGATCCGGTCTTCATTCATCGCGTGCAAACCGGCCAATACACAGAGTTGCATACCCATGATCGTATTAATGTCGAACCTCCCAAAGGTGCTAAATTAGGCGTTTTAATTTTTGGTTTAGGCATTTTAACTTCGATCACGGTCGGGTCTGTTGACGCTTTGCGTCCCTCTTGGGAAATCGCAGGTAAGATCAGTAAGCTCCCCATTCCTTCTTTAATTCAGATGGTGATGCTCGCAACAGCCTTAGTCATTATTGTTTTGTGTCGAGTTCCTAGCGATAAATTCGCCTCTGGCTCTGTCTTCCGCTCTGGCTTAATTGGTGTGGTTGGTGTCTTTGGTATTTCTTGGCTTACCGGTACTTTCTTTGACACACATAAGGATGTGTTTGTTCACTACTTCTCGGATATTGCTAATTCCTCACCTGCACTTTTCTGTCTTGTGTGTTTCTGCTTTAGTTCCGTTATCTTCTCTCCGACAGTCAGTACCACAATTTTGATGCCAATTGGTTTAGCTTTAGGCCTAAGCCCGCAATGGCTCATTGGTGTTTGGGCTTGCTGCTATGGTGACTTCGTTATTCCTGGTGGCGCACAGATTGGTTGCACTGCATTTGACCGAACTGGCTCGACGAAACTTGGTAGCTTTGTGTTTGATCATAGCTACATGAGACCTGGCTTAGCGTTTGTGACTGGTGGTACGATTGCTGGCTACTTTATCTCTCAGGTCATGCTCTAATAAGTCTCACCTAAATTGACCCAAAACGCCCTAAGTAAGCTTAGGGCGTTTTTCATTTTCCAAATTCCCTTTCCTCTACTGAACTTAAGCAACAATTAGTGATAAGAAAAATATTTAGTGGGCTCGGCTAACCTAATGCCCCCTCCTCTTAATCACTTATAACAAATACTCCACCTTCAATCTGAATAAGTAGATTCTCTTAGTCGTTAACGCAAAATTTAAGGGTTAACACTTAAGACTTTTAGAACCTTTTGTAAAGATTAAATTAACTATTCTCCTAAACGCAAAAAAACAAAAACAAGCTTTTTTTGTTTTCAAAATGCCGTGGCAGAATTTCAAAACGGAAAAGTAACTTTTTGTGTCTTTTCTCAAAATTTCTTAAAACGGTAAAAGGAAACTACCATGGTTGGTTTTGACTTTTGGTTGCAGCTCATTCTCGTTTTGATCTGCTTATTCTACGGTGCCCGTAAAGGCGGTATGGCCTTAGGTCTTATCGGCGGTATCGGTTTGATTATTTTGATTTTTGCTTGCGGCTTAAAACCCGGTAAGCCCCCTGTCGACGTGATTCTCACGATTTTGGCTGTGGTGTGCGGTTCCGCTACGCTTCAAGCTGCCGGCGGTTTGGACTGCTTGCTCCAAATGGCTGAAAAGATTCTCCGTCGCAATCCTCGTTACGTCTGCTTCTTAGCTCCGTACATCTGCTGGTTCTTAACGGTTCTCTGCGGTACGGGCCACGTTGTTTACACGATGCTTCCGATTATTTATGACGTTGCAATCAAAAACAACATCCGTCCGGAACGTCCGATGGCTGCCTCTACGATTGCCTCTCAAATGGGTGTGATCTGCTCTCCGGCTGCTGTGGCTGCTGTGTCAATGATCGCCTTGTTGGATGGTTATCTTATCAATGGCAAGCCCTTTGGCTTCGTTGAACTCTTCTCCATCACGATTCCTGCTGGTATCGTTGGCGTCTTTGCTATCGGTGTCTTCTCTTGGTTCCGTGGTAAGGACTTGGATAAGGACGAACAATTCCAAAAGTTGATTTCTGACCCCGAAACGAAAAAGTATGTCTACGGTGACTCTCAAACTTTGATCGGTCGTAAATTTACCAAGGCTCAATGGGCATCCTTGTTCATCTTCTTAGGCACGATCGTTATCGTTGCTCTCCTTGGTATGTTCCCTGAATTGCGTCCGCAAGTTGGTGCTAAGCGCTTGTCCATGACGTTGTGTATTCAAATGTTCATGTTGGCTGCTGGTGCCCTTATGGTTATCTTCTGCGGTGTTAAGGCCTCTAGCGTTGCTAGTAACTCTGTCTTCCGCGCTGGTTGTGTGGCTATTGTGGCTGTGTACGGTGTTGCATGGATGGCCGATACGATGTTCTCCTCTCACTTGCCGAACTTGAAGGCTGGTTTGACCGACATCGTTAAGACTGCTCCTTGGATGTATGCCATCGTCTTGCTCTTGGTCTCCAAGCTTGTTAACTCTCAAGCTGCAGCTATTGCCACCATCGTGCCGGCTGCCTTGACGGTTGGCGTGCCCCCGGGAATCGTTGTTGCCTTCTCTGCTGCTTGCTATGGCTACTACATTCTCCCGACCTACCCGTCTGACTTGGCTGCTATCCAATTTGACCGCTCTGGTACGACGCGCATTGGTAAGTTTGTGATCAATCACTCCTTCATCATCCCGGGTTTGCTCGGTGTGTTCACGGCTAGTGTGATGGGTTACATCCTCGCTATGATCTACGGCTTCCTTTAATCCCATCTAGTTAGTTGGATTAAATATGAAGTAACAAAAACGGCAAGTGATTTTCTCGATAAGTTACTTGCCGTTTTTTCTAACTTAGGGCCGACAGTCCTTAAGCTACAAACTTTCGGTATTTAGCTATAAGACCTACAATATTTAAGGCTGCTACGAACGAAATAAGCATTCACGCTAACTGTCAATCTCCGCCCTTGCGGAAAAATTATTACAAATACGTTAGGTAAGACAAAACGATTTGCCATCCTGACTTTGTGCATTAGAAAGGAGAGATCAATGTCTCAATCCCCGGAATTCAAATACGCTCCAATGTTCCAAACAGGTAAAGACGATACGGAATATGAGTTAATCACCAAAGACTTTGTTTCTGTGAGCGAATTTGAAGGTAAGCCGATGCTCAAGGTGCAACCAGAAGCCTTGACGACCCTCATCAATACGGCCTTCCACAACGTAAACTTCTTATTGCGTCGCTCTCACAACGAAAGCGTTGCTAAGATTCTCAACGATCCAGAATCTTCTGACAATGATAAGTACGTTGCATTGACGATGTTGCGTAACGCAGAAATTTCTGCCAAGGGTATCCTTCCGATCTGTCAAGATACAGGTACCGCTATCATTCACGGTGAAAAGGGCCAACAAGTCTGGACTGGTTTCTGTGATGAAGAAGCCATCAGCTTAGGTGTCTATAAAACCTATACGGAAGATGCATTACGCTACTCTCAAAATGCTCCCTTGACGATGTACAAGGAAATCAACACAAAGTGCAATCTCCCGGCTCAAATTGATATTGAAGCTACTGAAGGTGATGAATACAAATTCTTATGTGTTGTTAAAGGCGGTGGCTCTGCTAATAAGTCCTATCTTTTCCAAAAGACCAAGGCTATCTTGAACCCTGATGCTCTTGTCCCATTCTTGATTGATCAAATTAAGGACCTTGGTACAGCTGCTTGTCCTCCCTACCACATCGCAGTAGTCGTGGGTGGTACATCTGCTGAAAAGACGATGTTAACGGTGAAATTAGCCTCTACGAAGTTCTATGATGGTCTTCCCACCACTGGCGATGAAACGGGTCGTGCATTCCGCGACGTGGAATTAGAAAACCTCTTACTTGAAGCTGCCAATAATATCGGTCTTGGCGCTCAATTTGGTGGCAAATACTTAGCTCATGACGTTCGTGTCATTCGCTTACCACGCCATGGTGCTAGCTGCCCGATCGGTATTGGTGTTAGCTGCTCTGCAGACCGTAACGTCAAGTGCAAGATCAATAAGGATGGTTTATGGATTGAAAAACTCGATACGCATCCTGAAGAATTGATTCCTGAAGCCTTCCGCAAGGATGGTGAAGGTGAAACGGTCAAGATTGACCTGAGTATGCCAATGGATCAAATCCGTGCAGAATTGTCTAAGCACCCAGTTTCCACACGCGTTTCGATGACCGGTACGATTATTGTTGGCCGTGACATCGCTCATGCCCGCATTAAGGAACGCCTTGATAAGGGTGAAGGTTTGCCTGATTACATCAAAAATCATCCGATCCTCTACGCTGGTCCTGCCAAGACCCCTGAAGGTTATGCTTGTGGCTCAATGGGTCCGACAACAGCTAACCGCATGGACCCCTATGCAGATCCATTCATGGCCGCTGGTGGTTCCTTCGTTATGATCGCTAAGGGTAACCGTACTCAAGTCGTCACCGATGCTTGTAAGAAGTGGGGTGGTTTCTATCTTGGTACGATCGGTGGCGTTGCTGCAGCCTTGTCTGAAGCTGCCATTAAGAGCATCGAATGCATCGAATATCCGGAATTAGGCATGGAAGCTGTCTATAAGATCGAGGTAGAAGACTTCCCGGCCTTTATCTTGGTTGACGACAAGGGTAACGATTTCTTCAAACAATTGAAGCCTCGTTGCGTTTGCAAATGTGACTCCAAGTAATTGAGACTCTGCTTGGGCGCATTTTCTGCGCCCAAATAAAAGTCCACCTTTTCAATCGAATCGGTGGACTTTTTTTCGTTCATCAATCGCTAGATTTGGTAGCCTGCTTTGCGAGCAAAGCGAACAGTGGCATCCAGGAAGCCTTGCTTGGAACCACAGTCATAACGAATACCATCAAAGCGATGTGCATATGTTGTACCTAAATCCAACTGACTAGCAATTGCATCCGTCAATTGAATTTCACCACCGACACCCTTTTGAACCGTCTTCAATTTTTCAAAGATTTCAGGCTCTAAAACATAACGTCCGATAACAGCCAATCGGGATGGGGCAACTTCTGGCTCTGGTTTTTCAACCATTGTACGAACGCAACTCGATAAAGCATTACTATCATCAACACCAACAATTCCGTACTTCTTAGTATCTGCCAAAGGAACATCTTGAACTGCCAGCACATTACCTCCACCCATTTGACGACGAACATCAATCAATTGGCCGATAGCTGGCTTTTGAGCATCAATCAAATCGTCCGCTAACATAACAGCAAAGGGCTCATTACCCACAACAGGCTGTGCACAAAGGACTGCTTGACCGAGACCTAAAGGCTCGGCTTGGCGGATATAAACGAATGTCACTCCCATTGGGGCGATGGAGCGGACTGTTTGTAATAGCTCTAATTTACCCTTTTCAATGAGCTCCTTCTCAAGCAATGGAGCCTTATCAAAATGGTCTTCAATCGCTCGCTTATAGCGCCCCGTAATAAAAATCATGTCTGTGATACCTGCTGCATAAGCCTCTTCAACTGCATACTGAATCAATGGCTTATCAACAACAGGTAGCATCTCTTTTGGCATTGCTTTCGTTGCAGGCAAAAACCGTGTACCTAAACCTGCAACTGGGAAAACGACTTTACGTACTTCTTTCATACTGAACCTTATAGAAAAAATGACAGACTGATTCTGTAAGTATAGACAATGACAAAAAATATTATTGAGCGTTGACGTATACAGTTAGATTGACTAACGTATCACTCAAAACCACTTGTACAGTTACAACATGAAAGACGCTGAAAAAATTCTTGTCATCGGAGATGTTCACGGGTGTTTACCAACACTTGAAAAACTATTAGACCAAGTAGATACAAATATTCCCCTACTTTTTCTCGGAGATCTAATTAACCGAGGACCTAACTCATTAGCAACATTGCGCCTCATTAAAAGCATGGGGAAACGTGCTAAATGTCTTTTAGGTAATCATGACATGCACTTATTGGCAACTGCCGCCGGGTCAGGTAAAGCGAATCGTCGCGATACTATTGAAGAAATTTTAAAGGCAAAAGATGCAGATGATTTAATTGATTTTGTTCGTCATCAACCTTTGCTTTTTCAGTGGAAAGACTACACGTTTGTACATGCAAGTATTGACCCTGCATGGAGTCTAGATGAGGCAAAAAATCTAGCCCATGAAGTACAGACTCATCTTCGAGACAAACACTGGAAATCATATCTTCAACATATGTATGGTAAGGATTTATGGGACCCCTCTTTAAAGGGAGATGCCAGAATGCGAGCCATTCTGAATGGTTTTACTCGCATTCGCTTCGTTGATAAAGACGGTATTCCAGACTACAAAATCAAAGAGGGACTCTTGTCTAAACCCGAGCATTTAATGCCGTGGTTCGAATGCCCTGTCAGAAAAACAAAAAATGACAAGATTGTCTTTGGTCATTGGTCCACTCTAGGATTGGTTGTGACCGAAAAAGCTATTGCCTTGGATACGGGATGTGTATGGGGTGGTGCGTTAAGTGCTATTGAACTGCCAAGTAGAAAAGTCATTAGTATCAAGTCCCCTCAATATCAAGATCCTTTGAGTTGAGCATCGTAGAAATTAAAACGAGGAGGCCTATCCCTCCTCGTTTTAATTAGTTATGCAATCCTTGTTGCTCGTTTTCCAACATAGGATCTTTCACCCCCATAGCCGCGCTCATACTTGCCGAGGCCAGACGAGCAACATCATGACGAGTCTTACCATCTGGATAAATAACTGGTAAGAACTTCACTGTAAGTGCCAATCCTGGTGTTGAAACAATGGTCCACAAACAAGCAAATATCGACACGTTTGCATAGGAAGCTTTTGTTGTCTTTTGACCATTTTCCAAATAACAAAGAGCCACAGGCTGCACAGGAGTATTTGATATAACTGCTGGTTCAATTAAATTGGGTTTTAAAGGAAGCAGGGTCAAACCAGGACTTGTACGCCCCTCTGGAAATAACATTACTGTTTGCTTGGCCTTCAAAGCATCACTCAATTGAGCATTTACCTCAATGATTGAACGACGGTTCTTTCGCTCAATAAATAGCGTATCCACGCCTTTAGCAATGCGCCCAAAAATGGGCCAATTGGCTATCTCACTCTTCGCAATAAACCGACCTGGCTTTTGTGAATCAAGTGCGAAAATATCTAAAAATGAAACATGATTGGCCAATAATAAGCAATGTTCCGGGTAAATTTCCCCTTCACACTTTAAGTCAATACCCACAATCTTAATAAAGGCCCTGGACCAAGCACGAATAATACCCACCTTCTTTTCAGGCTTTACCCACTGAAGATAGACCAAAACCATCGTAATGCAGGCTAGGGAATAAATTAATGCACTGACAAAACGAAAAGGGGCTAAAAGCTTATGCATAAAAATTATCTTTCTTCTTCAAAATACTGCTGCAATATAACGCTTGCGGCTTCATCGTCAATAAACTCTGCTTCACTTTCGCTTTCAACTACGACAGATGAATAGCGTTCATCAACTCGAAAAACAGGCAAATGATAGCGTCCATCAAGTTGACGAGCAAAGCGTTCACAGCGAGCTGTCATTTCATGAGGAGTACCATCAGGGTGTGAGGGAATCCCTACAACGAACGCAACAGGAGACCACTCTTTAACTAGCCGTTCAATGCCCTTCCAACGTGAATCATTTGTGCGAGAATCCACAATCGTTAAAGGGGATGCCTGTCGTATCATTGTGTTGCCAATAGCGACACCGATACGTTTTTCTCCAAAATCAAATCCTAAGATAGAGCCTTCCATTTACGCGTGTCCTGTTCCTTGTGACCAATGACTAAAATCATCTGCTGATAACCCAATACTCTCGAGTACCACGTCATACCGACGCTCAACGGGTACATCAAAAATCACTGCACTATCAGCCGGAGCGATCAACCATCCAGAAAGTGCCAACTCACTTTCAAGTTGCCCCTCACTCCAACCTGAGTAACCTAAACTAATCAAGAATTTATCAGGAGCCTGATCAACATTTGCAATGGCCTCTAAAACGTCTCTAGAAGTGGACAATGTAATCTGCTCTGTGATGCTAACCGACGAATGATACTTATTTTTTGGAGTGTGTAAAACAAACCCTCTTTCAACTTGTACAGGGCCTCCATCAAACAACATCATCTCGTGCAACTCATCATTTTGACTATCAATACCTACTCGCTCTAAGAGAGAAGCAACGCTTAAAGCCACGCCCCGATTAATGACAATCCCCATCGCTCCTTCTGGGGTATGACTACAGAGGTAGATCACCGTTTTAGAAAAAACGGGATCTTTCATATTTGGAGCTGCTACTAAAAAGTGGTCTTTGTAAGATACGAAATCGGACATTACAATTCCTCCATATCTTCATATTTTTGCATGTTTTCCCCAAAAGCAATGGGGAATACACACTTTGTTTCGAGGTTCATGATGGTAGAGCATGTTTTAGAAAAACTGGTTGAACTTTTTACCAAAGGTCAAGCTCATTTTAAAGTCCTTGAACACGAAGCGAGTGGTAAAACCTGTCAATCCGTTGCAGAAATTCGAGGTACCGCAGTAGGCCAAGGAGCAAAAGCTCTCGTTTGTCACGTTAAAGGAAATGGTTTAAAGCTTCATGTTTTAGCTGTGCTGCCTGCTGATAAACAGGCTGATCTAACAAAGCTTGCGGTTGCACTAGGAGCCCGCCGTGCCTCGTTGGCTAGTCCCGCTGAAGTTACGGAACTTACAGGATGCGTCTTTGGTGCTGTTCCTCCAGTTAGCTTTCACTCAGAATTAAAACTAGTCGTAGATCCCTACCTTTTTGAGCGATTTGATGAACTTGCTTTTAATGCCGGTCATCTAGATCGCTCCATTATCATTCGTACCGAAGACTACCGCCGCATCATCAATCCTCAACTCATTGATTTTATTAAGATGGAAGTACCTACCAAAACAGCGCTACAATCCTAAAAGAGAATCGTTTTCGTCTTTCTTATTTCATAAAAAAGGCATATCATTGCGGGTTCTCTTTTTGAAAACTTCTTTCCGTCGATAAGACTAAGGTTTCCGTAATGATTGATTACAGCACCGTTTTGTCTGCGGCCCTCACACCGATCACTTTGATCTCTGGCGTTGGCCTCTTGTTGGTCTCTATGACCAATCGCTATAACCACTCTACTGACCGTTTACGTCAGCTTTTGCGTGAAAGCAATGCCATCGCCCCTCGTCGTGACGATGATCTAGAGCATGCAATTGATTTGATTTTTTTAAGAGTCAAGTTGCTACGCAAAGCAATTTTGCTTGTTGTGCTATCGGGGATGTTCTCTGCCTTGCTTGTGTTAATGAGTGTGCTAGAGATTGCTCTGGGAGCAAACTTCATTTTAATTAAATCCTTGCTATTGCTTATTGCAGTGGTACTCGTTGTTATTTCTACTCTTATTTTTGCCGAAGAAGTATCTACTTCGATGAAGGCCTTAGGCCTAAGCGTTCACCACTAAGGAGTCTGTCATGGTTGAATATCATCAAATGCTTTCTACGGCTTTACCACCCGTTACTTTAATTTCTGGCGTCGGCCTCTTGCTTTTAGCAATGACAGCTCGCTACAACCACTCTACTAACCGCGTTCGCCAACTTTTACGTGAAAAAAACGCAATTGCTCCACGTGAAGATGATGATCTCAATCACGCTATTGAGTTGATTTTCAAACGAGCTGCACTGCTTCGTATGTCGATTTTAACGGTCGTCTTGTCTGCAACTTTCAGTGGCCTACAAGTGCTTTTTGGCATCCTTGAGTGTCTTTTCTCTGTAGACATGGGTATCGTAAAACTCGGCATGCTCTTTATTTCTATCGGTTTCCTATTGGCCTCGACCATCTACTTCGTTCGTGAAGTTTCTTTATCGACCAAGGCCATTGGTTTAAGCATGCATCATTAATACATCTGCCTGGACTTTACCTAAAAGGACGTCCCCAGAAGAAATAAACGGCTGAGTCATGATCGCTCGTTTGACCGAATGCCAAATAAAGAGGTCCAACAATAGAGTCGGCAGCTACGAAAACGCTGCCGGCTTTTTTCCAGCTCTTCCAATCTGAATTGTCAAAAAGCTTGCTATTTCCCTCTTGGCTTAAATGGGCTGTTTCTAAACTACCCCCAACATAAACAGGGATCCCCCAAAAACCATTGCGATTTACGCGCTTCATACCAATGAGACTTGATACAAACATGTCTGCACCAGTATAGCGACCATAGTACGCTCCAGACATGTTGAATAACCCGCCGATGGCAAAGCGTCCTGGAATCGTAGAAGAACCAGCTCTAGTAGCTAAAATGCTGACAAAATCATTTCCCCAATCATAAGGAATAATGGCACTTAAATAATAGTCAGAAACTTCGGGATGTTCTGGACTTTCCTCAGCACTTAAATATCGACGTGCCGATGCATCAAATAAGACACCTTTTTTCGGAAAATTAACATTATCCAATGTGTCATACCTAATCCCGACCTCAATAAAAGGCGACTCCGCTTCAAAACGATTCCAATCTTCCAAAACTCCGACCGTTGTTTTAGATTTCATTCCTGCGTAGCCAAATCCTACTTCAATGGCAGCGTCTCGAGATAGTTCCGCCCCCAACGATACAGAGGCCTCCAATATGGAGTTTTTAATTGTTGCCAGCGCAATTCCATCGCTATTAAATAAGTCATAAGACTGACTTTCATAAGCAACTTTGGGTTGAATGAAAAATGGACTATTGACACCTAAAGGTTGATAAAACTTCGATGTAAAGTAACTTGTCTCGCCAATTTGTAATTCGTTTCGCCACTCTCCGCCCCAATCATTGAGCCAACTCCAAGTATGAGCTAATAGAAAATCAAACGTATGCTCCTGATTAAAATCACTGGAGACTTTGCCTCCCACACGAATGGTGTTGTAGCCCCAAGGCTTTTCTTGAGGTTTAATGACCAATACCTCCGTTCCATTGGGTCCTGGCTCAAATACAAAAGGTACAACCGAAAAATCATCCGTTGCCCATACTTGATTACTCGCTTTATTTAACTGTTCAACACTAACTGAATCGCCTGGTTGAATATTGACAATATCTCGAACAAACTCAGGATTAACAACCTTTAGTCCTTCAATTTTCACCTCTGCAATACGCATATTGTGGGGCGCACTAACCAGAGCTGTTCTAGCCAAATTCCACTCTTGGAATTCCTTTTGTGAAACTGCTAACCGTTTTAACTCATTACGATATTTACGAGCACTTACTTCCCCTGCATCAATAATCTCTTTAGCTCGATCAAAGTTTGCTGCACTGAGTTCACCCAGTTCGACATTGATCAAAATATCTTGAGGCCCTAATTGTTTTTTTGACTCAACCAAATTACGGTCTGTCAAAATAGCAACCATTTGCCCCATTACTGCAGTTACAGAGCTGACACGCTGTTTTTTCTCCAACGGGGTACTTGCATCAACGGCAATAATGATGTCAGCCCCCATCTCTTTAGCTAATTCGACAGGCAAATTCTGTGATAATCCCCCATCAACTAATAGGTGATCTTTCCAGGGATAGGGCGAAAAGGCCCCTGGCACAGACATAGAGGCCCGCATTGCTGTCGATAAATTCACATCTTTTTGCATCACAACCAAAGAGCCATCCGACAAGTCTGTCGCAATTGCCCCAAAGGGAAGTGGCAACTTTGATAAGTCATTAACAGAGCGAACATGCTCTGTAATTTTCGTTAAAAAGGTCGTTAAATGTTGGGAGGGAACAACCGAATCAGGAAATGCCAACCCACCTTCCTTTATACCAACTTCTTTGATTGTTAAATTTTTATAATCGTCTTCACGGCGTAAACGGTTTAATGATGAGCGATCTGGGCGAATCGCAAACATTTCACGCCAATCAACACCCAAAATAATTTCTTGCATCTGTTCAACTGTATAGCCAGATGCATATCCACCGCCTACCATTGACCCCATACTGGTACCGGTAACCATATCGACCTTGATACCCATTTCTTCCAGTACTTTGATGACACCAACATGAGCAAATCCTCGAGCCCCACCTCCGGAGAGGACTAAAGCAACTTTAGGGCGCTCTTGATCGGCCTGTACTTTTGCTTGAGTAGGCACAGCTGCTCCAACAGTCAGCATCAAAAGCAATAAAAAGGTCAAAGACTTTGAAAATAAATACTTCATAAAAAAGGAGGTCCGGATTAGTAATTCATACTCTGCCTCATCTTACTACATGACTAAGCACTATGAATAGGCATTCAGTCTCGATATGTTGTTATTCCTATTAAAAAGTGGTTTCCAATAAGATTGGAAAACGGTATTATTTCTCGAAGAATGATCAGAATTTCCCATTTGGAGAATCAATACATATGCGCATTTTATTGACTGGTGGTGCTGGCTTCATTGGCTCTCATACCGCCGTAGAAATGACTCAATCTGGCCACGAAGTTATTATTTACGACAATCTTTGCAACAGCGACACTTCGGCACTCGATCGATTAGAAAAAATCCTTGGCCGCCGTCTGCCTTTCGAAGAGGGCGATATTCGTGATTATGATCGCATGTGCGAAGTATTAAGCAAGTACAAAATTGAAGCCGTCGTACATTTTGCAGGCCTAAAAGCTGTAGGCGAATCCTGCGAAAAACCTTTGGAATATTTTGATAATAATATCAATGGCACACTAGTTCTTTTGCGCGCCATGAAAAGCCTTGGAATCAAACGTATTATTTTCTCCTCCAGTGCAACTGTCTACGGCATGCCACAATACTTACCTTTGGATGAGAAGCATCCCTTGTCCGTAACAAATCCCTACGGCCGAACCAAACTCCAAGTTGAAGAAATTCTTTCGGACCTTTGTTCATCAGACCCTGAATGGTCTGCTGTTTGTCTACGCTACTTTAACCCAATTGGTGCCCATGAAAGTGGATTAATTGGCGAAAACCCACGAGGCATACCCAATAATCTACTACCCTATGTAGCGCGTGTTGCTGCCGGTCAACTCAAGTCCTTGCAAGTCTTTGGCGACGATTACGACACGCCTGATGGCACAGGGGTACGCGACTATATCCATGTTGTCGATCTTGCTAAGGGACACGTGTTAGCTGCCCAATATGCCTTTAAGCACACAGGATGGATTGCTATTAATCTCGGAACCGGTATTGGCTATTCCGTTTTAGACATCGTTAAGGCATATGAAAAAGCCTGTGGCAAGCCCGTTCCTTACAAAATTGTTGCTCGTCGCCCTGGGGATGTCGCTAGCAATTGGGCTGATCCCAAATTAGCCAAAGAACTTTTAGGTTGGCAAGCTCATTACACACTGCAAGATATGTGTGAACACTCCTGGAACTTCCAGAAAAATTGCGCTTAATTCAATATATGATAAATCCCGCTTAAGCGGGATTTATCATATCGATTGGACAACCGTTTCTTTCACACCAACTTGCCAATGTTGAGAGACAAAATTAAATGTTGTATCAAACTTGGAATGCTCCAATATAGCCCGTGTTGGGCGACGGGCTGGCAAGAAGAATTGATCACTCTTAACATTTTGAATAGTAAAATCTTCCGAAATAAGCCTTTTTTCAACCAAAAGATCTTTTACGTATTGTGCGCATTCATAGCGACTGCAAGCTCCTTCGCTTGCAAAATGGTATAGACCCCGTTTAAATGGACGAGCTTGCTCGTAATATTCAACAATGCGACAAAGTCCTCTTGCAACTTCATTTGCAGACGTAGGGATACCAATTTGGTCATCAACGACGGAAATCTTTTTTTGTCCTTTGAACCAGTGCAACAACGATGTAATAAAGTTGCGATGAGTCTCAGAATGAACCCATGTTAGTCGCAAAATAATCGCATCTGGATTAACTTTTAAAACAGCCTTCTCCCCCTCCAATTTGCTCAACCCATAAACATTCAAGGGACGAGATCCTTGATCTTCTGTATAGGCTTTTTCCTGACAGCCATCAAAGACATAATCTGTCGATAGATGAATGAAAAATAAGCCCTTTTGTTTCGCAAATTTTGCAATTGCTTCTGGCGCAATGACATTAATATCAAAAGCCGCTTTCACATCAGATTCTGCCCGATCAACAGCGGTATAAGCTGCCGCATTGATGATAATGTCGGGAGAAAATGCTTCCAGTCTTTCAATAAGTGAGGATGGATTAGTAAGATCTCCCCCTGAATCGTGGCGCCCCAATGCCAATAGCTCATGAGAGGCAAAACACTGAAGACACGCTTGCCCTACTTGACCATTTTTCCCCAATATCGCTATCCGCATAAGCTACACATCCTTGTAACGATCTAAATGTTTTTTCAAATACACTCCTGTAGCACTATTTTTATGACGAGATAATTGCAATGGCGTTCCCGTCGCAATGATTTCCCCACCTGCTGCACCACCTTCTGGCCCTAAATCAACAATCCAGTCAGCAGAAGCAATCACATCCAAATTGTGTTCAATAATCACAATCGTGTTACCTGCATCTCGCAACTTTCGGATAACGGTGATCAACATTTGCACATCCTCAAAATGCAAGCCAGTTGTTGGTTCATCCAAAATATAAAGTGTTTTAGTCGTGTCTCGCTTAGATAACTCCAAAGCTAATTTCATTCGCTGGGCCTCGCCACCCGATAAAGTTAGGGCACTTTGACCCAACTTGATATAACCGAGACCGACATCCATTAAGGTCTGCAATTTACGCTTAAGCACAGGATGCGAACTAAAGAAATCTAATGCTTGCTCGACAGTCAGTTCTAAAACTTCTGCAATATTTTTTCCCTTGTAAAGCACATCAAGCGTTTCGCGTGAATAACGCTGTCCGTGACAAACTTCACAAGGTACATACATGTCTGGTAAAAAATTCATCTCAACCTTGATAAATCCTTCACCCTGACACGCCTCGCATCGACCTCCTTTCACGTTGAAACTAAAACGACCGACATCGTAGCCTCGTTCACGAGCTATCGGAGTTTGAACAAAGAGTTCTCGTATATGAGAAAAAAGGCCTGTATAAGTCGCAGGATTAGAGCGAGGCGAACGCCCAATCGGACTTTGATCAACATTAATAACTTTATCGAAATACTCAAGACCTTCAATATGATCGTAAGGCTCAGGCGGTGTGCTTGAACGATAAAGCGTTTGAGCGGCAATGCGATAAAGGGTGTCGTTAATAAGGGTCGACTTCCCAGAGCCAGAAACACCCGTTACCACGGTAATCAAACCCTCAGGAATTTCTAAAGTCACATTTTTTAGATTATGCCCACAGGCTCCGACCAAGCGTAAAGTATGATCCCCCTTTGACTTCGACTTCCGACTTAAATCAATGTGTTTTTCTCCGCTTAGATATGCTCCAGTTAAAGAGTCGGGATTTTTTTGAATTTCTTCAGGACTGCCTGATGCAATCACCTCTCCGCCTAGATAACCTGCGCGTGGTCCCATGTCAACAATAAAATCAGCCTCACGAATCGTATCTTCATCATGCTCAACCACAATAACAGAGTTACCTAAATCACGTAACTGTTTAAGTGTTTCGATTAAACGATCGTTATCACGTTGGTGTAAGCCGATAGAGGGCTCATCCAAAACATACATAACCCCTGTTAAACCAGAGCCGATTTGGCTTGCTAAACGAATTCGTTGTCCTTCTCCTCCTGATAGCGTATCTGCTCGACGATCAAGAGATAAGTAACCCAATCCAACATCTGTTAAAAACTTGAGTCTTAGAGCGACCCCATCTATTAGCTTTTGAGCAATATCCTTTTTTGCACCTGCTATTTGGAGAGTTTCAAAATACTCCCTGGCCTGAGTCAGGCTCATTGATGTTATTTCATAGATCGCCTTTTTTTGGTCCCCCTGACCAATAAAAACATTGCGAGCAGCTTCTTTCAAACGGGAACCATGACACGAGGAGCATGGCTTCAGCACACGATAGCGATTAAGTTCTTCTCGAACAGCTTCATTATTTGTTTCAGAATAGCGTCGATTCAAAATGGCTAATACACCATCAAATGGCTCCTCTTGATAACGAACGATTCCCGCACTACGATAGGGTACCTTGATCTTTTTTTCTCCCAAGCCGTGCAAGAGAGCATGCTGAGCCTGTATCGGGAGATCACACCAGGGCGTTTCAATGTCAAAGCCAACCGCCTGAGCCACCGCATTCATCATGTCAAAGTTATAAAGATTGCGACGATCCCATCCATGAATAGCACCAGAAGCTAAGGAAAGCTCTGGATGATGTACCACGCTTTCTTCTGTAAAAACCATAGCCTCACCCAACCCATTACAGTCAGGGCAGGCGCCTAACGGATTATTAAACGAGAAAATTCTCGGCTCCAATTCCTCTACGCTATAACCGCACTCAGGACAGCAATAGTGACTAGAAAAATTCCATTTTTCACCACTATCCATATCCTCTACTTGTACCCGACCATCAGTGAGTCGCAATGCAGTTTCAAAGCTTTCTGCCAAACGTTGATGAGCATCATCTCGAACCTTTAGGCGATCGACAATTACATCAATATCATGACGTTTTTTGGGATCTAAATCAGGCAAAGTTTCAGCATCGTATTTAATGCCATCAATTTGGAATCGAATAAAACCCTGAGCCTGCATGTCTTGAAAAAAGCGGCAAAAATCCACTTTTTTCTGGCGCAAAACTGGAGCAACAATCATTATTTTGCTACCCACTGGCAATTGCATGATGCGATCAACCATGGCCGAAATCGGCGTCACCTCCAGTGGTAGCCCATGGACAGGACAATACG
Organism: uncultured Sutterella sp.; assembly: GCA_937906995.1. Taxonomy (GTDB): domain Bacteria; phylum Pseudomonadota; class Gammaproteobacteria; order Burkholderiales; family Burkholderiaceae_F; genus Aphodousia. Next base: position 14,017 of record CALESB010000065.1, on the reverse strand, counting down.
GTGTACCTACTCGGGCAAATAAGAGTCGAAGATAATCCAGAATCTCTGTAATTGTCCCAACAGTCGAACGAGGGTTCGTTGTCACAGCTTTTTGTTCAATTGCAATAGCAGGAGATAGCCCATCAATTAAATCAACATCAGGTCTTTCCATTAAATCTAAAAATTGACGAGCATATGCTGACAAGCTCTCCACATAACGACGTTGACCTTCTGCATATAGCGTGTCAAAAGCCAGCGAGCTTTTCCCAGAACCTGACAAACCCGTTATCACCACCAACTTATTTCTTGGAATATCTAAATCAATATTTTTTAAATTGTGCGTTCTTGCACCACGAATACGAATTTTGGAACCCATTGCTATCCCCAATATCAGGCTAAACCAACATATTTTAAGGCAATCCTTAACTCAATCGAAATGGGGACAGTATCTTTGCGAAAAAGTCTCGAAGATAATGTGGACATTTTCCTTAAGTTTCTACAAAATAATGAGTAGCATATTTTTGGATATGCTCACCAAACGCCTCAAAAGCGACGGGTGAGTCACCTCCCTGTTTGAAGCCTTTGGATTTGGTAGTTATGTTTGTTGTCATTTTTATGACAACGTTTTTTTGGAATGAAAGATTATGGCTTCGGTTAATAAAGTCATCATTATCGGTAATTTAGGTCGCGATCCTGATACCCGTTACACTGCTGAAGGTGGTACGGCTATCACAACAATTACTGTCGCAACCTCACGCCGCTATAAAGACTCCAACGGTCAACCCCAAGAAGAAACAGAATGGCATCGTGTTGTTTTCTTCGGTCGTCAAGCAGAAATTGCGGCCGAGTACTTACGCAAAGGTCGTCCTGTTTATGTTGAAGGTCGCTTACGTACCCGTAAGTGGCAAGGTCCGGATGGACAAGATCGTTACTCAACGGAAATCATTGCTGAAACAATGCAAATGTTGGGTACTCGTGAACGCTCTGAATCGATGGGTGGCGGTTTTGAATCCGCTCCGCGTCGTCCGATGCAAAATGAAGGTGGTTACCACCAAGCTCCTGCTCGTCACGCAGAACCCATGCCGGCCCCCATTGGTGGCTTAGATAATTTAGACGAAGACATTCCGTTCTAAATTTATCTCTCTCAAAAAGCTCTGTCCATTTGACAGAGCTTTTTTGTTTTTCTCTGACTTCATTAATTTATTAACAAATACAAACAGATAGTCAGATTTAAACTAGAAAACAAATATTATTTCGTGAAAATGACTACAATTATGGTTAAGTTTTTTATTGACCCCCCTTGTTTATCTTGAATACTTTTGATTAAAATGGCGGGTTAATTATGTTTAACCCCTTTCCAACTCGGGATCAAATGTACAAATTTTTCTTTCCTGCACATGATCGAGTTCGATGCCACAACGATATGCGTTGGGTTTGTGGGGAGAGTGTTTTCTAAAACGGCAGTCCTTTTGGGGGATTGCCGTTTTTTTTGAGAATTGTTGTTTTACCCATAGATTAGAGAGAGAACAATGAAGGCTACACCGAATACTGTCCAAGCCATGTTGGAACCAATGATTAAGGCGGCCGGCGGTTGGGTCAACACCCACGCTCATGCTGACCGCTCTTTCACGTTGAGTCCTGAAGTCATGCAAATGCGTCGCACCTGCACCTTACAACAAAAGTGGGACGCCTTAGATCGCCTCAAGCGTGAATCTACGGTCGATGTTTTCTACGGTCGCTTCTGCACGATGTTTGAATTGATGATTAGCCAAGGCGTCACGGGCTTGTGCACCTTTGTTGACATTGACCCGCAAAGCGAAGACCGTGCCATTATCGCCGGTCTTAAAGCTCGTGAACATTACAAAGATCAATTAACGGTGAAGTTTGCCAACCAAACTCTAAAGGGCGTTATTGAACCAGAAGCTCGCAAGTGGTTTGATATCGGCGCTGATTTGGTTGACATCATTGGTGCATTACCCAAGCGTGACGAACGTGACTATGGCAAGGCTGAAGAAGCATGGAACGTCATCATGGGTACCGCTAAAGAAAAGGGCAAAATGGTTCACGCCCACGTTGACCAATTTAACCAAGCTACCGAATATGAAACAGAATTGATGTGCTTGAAGACCATTGAATTCGGTCTCCAAGGTCGTGTGGTTGGTGTCCATGGTATTTCCATCGGGGCGCACTCTAAGAAGTACCGTCAACGCCTCTATCAATTGATGCGTGAAGCTGGTGTCATGATGATTGCTTGCCCAACAGCCTGGATTGATACGCCTCGCTCTGAAGCTATTGGCCCGTCCCACAACTCTATGACTCCTGTGGACGAATTGGTCCCGGCTGGTGTTCGTGTGGCTATCGGTGTTGATAACGTTGCAGACGCCATGGTGCCTTGGAGCAACGGCGATATGTGGCACGAATTGACCTTGATGGCTACGGGCTGTCGCTATGACAACTTTGAAGATCTTGTTGAAATCGCAACCCGTAATGGCCGTATGGCTTTGGGTATTGAACCGTATGCACCGTTGGCTGTGAAGTGAGAGGAGAACTAAATTATGCCGTCTATGCTTGCTGAAAACATTTTGACCGAAAACCTGCTCTCATTAAACGCAGTCGCTTTCTTAACTGAAGAGCCGTTGCGCTTGAAATCAGGTTTGGTTACCCCAATTTACGTTGATAACCGTAAGTTGATCACGCATCCCGATGCTTGGCATGATGTTATTGAAACCATGGCTTCTTTAATCGAAAAGTGGGGCTTGGAATATGACGTTATTGCTGGTGTTGAAGCGGGTGGTTTAACGCATTCTGCCGCTCTTGCTTATCGCTTAAATTGTCCAACAATCTACGTTCGCCAACGCGCTAAGACCTACGGTGACTTAGACCGTATTGAAGGTGGTAGCGTCAAGGGCTTACGCGTATTGGTGATTGAAGACCATATTTCTACGGGCTTGTCCTGTTTAGATGCTATTAAGACGCTTCGTGAAGAAGGAGCTATCGTCACGGATTGCGTTAGTATCACAAACTTCGACATGACAGAAACCAAGGCTTTATTTGCAGATACTGGCGTTAAGACCTATCGTATGATCGAATTTAAGAAGATCGTTAACAAAGCTGTGGAAATGGGCATGATTGACGAAGAACACAAGGCTACCATTGAACAATGGTTAAAGACGCCTTGGACGTGGGCTGCTCAACGTGGTTTGGTTGCTACAACACGTGAAAACTAATCTGGATTAGTTTTCAAACAAACAGGACGCCAAGGCGTCCTGTTTGCATTTGAGCACTTTATTTTGTTTTTCAACGCTGTCACTAGAATTTAATGCACTGTCGTTTTAATTAAGCTTTCGACAACAACAGGTTGACTCATCATTTTTTCTTGCAATAAGAAAGCTTGGCTATCTTTCATTGCTTGAATATCTTTTTGTGTCAAATCAGAATAAAAGGCTGACCAGTCATATAGTGCATTAGCTTCTTTTTCAGAAATTTTATGCTCTTTGGCACCTAATGCTACAGCCTGTTGTCGATTTTGTTGAGCCCAAATTAATGCTTGCTTATTAACTTTAGCTACTCGCTCAACAACCTCTGGATATTGATCTGCGAAAGTACCACGAGCTGCCAAAACCAAATTAGTAGACAACATGCCCTTCGCAGACACTAGCGTCTTAAATCCATGCTCCTGGGCCTTTAATAAACCACCTGCAGCAACCAATGCGGCATCGGCCTTTCCTGCCAATAATGTCGTCAGACTGGATGGCAAATTCATTGAAACAAAATGCACATCCGACATTTTCAGTTGAGATTTATCCAATGCCAAAGTTAGCAAGTGATGCAACACTGTCCCCTTTGGACCAACAATTGTTTTTCCCTTCAAATCAGAAATATCTTTAGCAATATTCGGCATTGCAACCACTGCAAAAGTTTCATCCGGATGGGCTACGCCCCCCACAATAACAATGCGATTTCCAACTGAGTTGGCAATCATCAATGTTGTTGTATTCATAGCTGCTACCATATCTATTTCACCGGCAGCCATACCTCGAACCTGATTTAAACCGGCCTTAATCGGAATCCAGTTAATTTTAATTCCTTCTTTTTGAAATTCTTTTTCCAAAAGTTGATGATTTTTCATCACCATATTTTGGATATTAAAAGGCGCTTTAACATAGGTAATATTTAGAACTTCTGGATACTGTGTCGCCAACGCAGAAGCACTAAATAACATGAAACTAATAATTGATAGAACTTTCTTAAACATAGAATTACTCATGTCGCACCGCTTCAATGGGATCCAAATTAGCGGCTCGAAGTGCGGGGAAATAACCAAATACTACTCCAGTCAAAGCAGCAAACCCAAATGCAACAACATTAATAAAGGGATTAAATATAAAGGGAATATTCATGAGAGTAGTTAACAAAATTGAACCCAAAAAAGCTATTACAACACCCAAAAGCCCTCCTAAAGCTCCCAATACAATCGCCTCAATCAAAAACTGCATCAAAACCTCATGAGCCATTGCACCGATTGCCAAACGCACACCAATTTCCCGCGTCCTCTCGGTAACACTCACAAGCATAATATTCATAATTCCTATACCACCCACAATCAAACTAACCGCTGCAACTGCCCCCAAAAGACCAGTCATAATTTTTGTGGTGCTAGATACTTTCCGCGCAATCTCCTCTGTATCTAGAATCATGAAATTATCAGCATCATTGGCTGACAATGATCGACGTTCTCGCATCAGAGAAGTCACGCTATCAATAACCATCTGACGATCAATTTGTGGATCAACAGCTATCAAAATGGCTGATACTCGCGTATTTCCACTAACACGTCGCTGAAAAGTTTGAATTGGCATTACTACCAGATCGTCTTGATCGCCACCAATGGCCACCTGACCTTTACTTTCTAAAACTCCAACAACTCGACAAGAAAAATTACCTGTCCTCAACATTTGTCCAACAGGCTCAAGATCCAAAAAAATTTCTTTTTGAATTGTCGTTCCAATAATGCAAACTGCTGAGCCAGCAGCCTCTTCTTGAGGCTCAAAAAATCTTCCCTGAGCTACACGACGGTTATCAAGTGCAAAATAACTGTTTGTACTACCAACAACCTGCGTCGTCCAATTACGACCTTGTGCAACAACCGTCATTGACTTGGCCCGTTGGGGAGCAGCCGTAACCACACCTGCTATTTGGTTCTTAATCGCCTCGACATCCTCTAACTTAAACTGAGGAGCGCCACCCATTCCTCCAGGTCCCAATCGCTGACCAGGGCGAAGCATTAATTGGTTCGATCCTAAACTTTCAATTTGTTCTCTTACTGCTTGGGTGGCACCATTGCCCACAGTGACCATCACAATCACAGCCGCGACCCCAATGACAATTCCAAGCACTGTTAAAAGTGAACGCATTGGATTGCGGAAAATCTGACGAATCGCCAGTAAGAATGCGTTAGCCCACATGATTACTCATGCCTCCATCATGCTCAATTCGTCCATCTTTAAAGTGAATAATTCTCCGAGCAAAGGTTGCCATTTCTGGCTCGTGTGTTACTAAGGCAATAGTAATACCATCTACCTGATTGAGCTCTTGAAGAAGCTGCATAATTTCAATGCTGCGTTTACTGTCCAAACTTCCTGTGGGTTCATCAGCTAAAAGCAAAAGGGGTTTACTCACAATGGCACGAGCAATGGCGACACGCTGTTGTTGCCCCCCTGACAGTTCTGCTGGCGTGTGATCTTGCCACGGCAACAAACCTACGCGCTCTAAAGCCTCTCTTGCAATGCGATGCCGCTCCTTGACCGACACACCTCGATAAAGTAAAGGAAGTTCTACATTCTCTAAAGCTGTCGTACGGGCTAAAAGATTGAAACCCTGAAAAACAAATCCAAAATACTTACGCCTTAACAAAGCTCGTTCGTCTTGTGTCATTTTGTTCACCGGTACTCCCTTAAAAAGGTAAGAACCAGAAGTCGCGGTATCGAGAGCGCCAACAATATTCATACACGTTGACTTACCTGATCCCGATGGCCCCATTACAGCAACGAACTCTCCCTGATCAATGCTCAAATTAATTCCTTGCAACGCATTAAATGCAGCCTCTCCCGCTCCGTATCGCTTATACACATTCTGCAATTGAATTAACGGTGGATTTATCGTCATACCTTACTCCCTTAATTTCAATTGACCGGTAATCAATAGATCTCCTTCTTTGAGCTCTCCAGAAATTACTTCTGTGCGAATACCGTCAGTGGCCCCTGTCACAATCGGCACTAGGGTTGGTTGGTTATTACGCAAAACCCAGATTCGATTTTGTCGAACTGTAGAAGCTCCTCCACTATCTGTTGCCTTCTTATCAACACCTTGCTTATGAGGCGGTCCCATCATAAAACCACTAACCGCACTTTTTTCTGTTTTATTTTGGGTTGGTTTATAACGCAGTGCCGTATTAGGCACCAGTAAAACATTTTCTCGACTCTTTGTTTCAATGAGTGCTGTGGCTGTCATGCCTGGACGCAAAAGTAAATCCTGATTTTTTACAGTCAAGTAAGCTGTATAAGTGACTACATTACTATCCTTATCTTGTGAAGGGCCGTAAGCAATTTTCGTCAACTTTGCTGGAAATTGACGATTAGGATAGGCACTGACGGTAAACGTAGCATGTTGCCCTGCTTGTACAACAGCGACATCTGCCTCATCAACATCCACCTCTAACTCTAACTCCCGAAGATCACTAGCCAATGTCAATAGTTCCACAGCTTGTAAAGAAGCTGCTACCGCATAGCCTGGCTCTACTGAGCGAGCTAAAATAACCCCATCAATCGGTGCTGAAATATAAGCCTTTGTTAGATCCGTCTCTGCCGTCGTTAAGTCAGCCTGAGCATTTTCAATTTTGGCCTTAGCTGTTTCAATACTTGCTTGAGCCCGAGCCACAACTGCGGCTTGCTCATCAATTTCAGTCTGTGCGGGTGTTTTTCCCCCTGAAAGCTTACGAACATTTAATAATCGGTGATATTTTGCTTTTGCTTCTTTGTGCGTAGCCTCTGCTTCTTTATGCCCCGCAATCGCACTTGACAATGCTGCCTTAGCTCGAGCCACAGATGCTTGCAATTTTGTGGTATCAAGCTCAATTAACACATTATCCTTACTAACAACATCATTAACATCCACAAAAACTTTCTCAACAATGCCAGATAGTTCTGAACCAATTGAAACGGTTTGTTCTGCCTCTAAAGTACCATTGGCCGTCACATTAACCGTCAAGTTACCTCGCACTACTTTTTCGGTTAAATACTGAGGTGCAGGTTTGGAAGAACTTAACCACCAAACCCCTACCGCTAAAATTATTAAACTGATACTAACAGCCAAAGTTTTGCGTTTTTTTGACCACTTGTGATTAGAGGGCTCATCAAGCAGAGCTTCGATAGATTTTTTGTCGTCTTTCATCATCAGTTATCCTTTATGTCTTCTGTTGGGGTCCAACCTCCCCCTAAAGCCCGATAAAGATCTATATAGGCTTGAGCTAGTTGAGCTTTATTACTATTGAATACCTCTTGTGCACTTAGCCAAGAGCGTTGTGTTGTTAAAACAGTCTGATAATCAGTCAAACCGCTTGAATACTGTTGTAATGCAATTTTGGCCGTTAATTGGCTACTTTGCTGGGCTCTCGCTAATGATACGTACCGTTTTTGTGCCGTCCTGACCAAAGAAAGTGCATTTTCGGTTTCTTCCAACGCTTTCATAATGGTTAACGTATATTGCGCTTGCGCACTATCCAAAGCCGCCTTTTGTACCTCGGTACCTGCTACTGCATCTCCCCAATTCAAAATTGGCATTGATAAGGCACCAATTAAAGCCCCAATTCCTGTCCCAGAAGCCCCTAGCGCTCCCACGGTAGCAGCCGCAGTACCGAAACTACCCGTTAAAGAAAGTGTTGGAAAGAAATCTGCTTTTGCTGCACGCACGTTATATAAAGCCGCCACCACTTCCTCACGAGCGGCCAATACATCTGGACGTAATGACAATGTCTCTGCAGGAATGGACACCGCGATATCTTTCGGTGCTTCTGGCATAGGAGACAATGGTAAGGATTGAATCTCACTGAGAGGCAATACTGTCATTCGGGCCAAAGCTGTTTGATATGCAAAAACGGTATGCTCTGCAGTTGCAATTTGGGCTTTCATACTTTCAAACGACGCATTAGCTTGCTCTGCGTCAACTACAGAGACTAAACCCGCCTGATATCGCCACTGGGCTAAATTTTTTCCCTCTTCATAGGAACGAAGCGTTTGATGAAGAATTCGCACTTGCTCGTAAGCTTGACAAAGGAGAATGTAGGTTTTAGCAACCTCACTTGTCATTGCACTCTGAGTATCTTCCAAATCAAGGTACTTCGCTTTGGATGAAGCCTTTGATGCAGAGTACTCAGACCACTCTCTACCCCCAAAACTCAAGCTCCAACTAGCCGAAGTTTCTACGGAATAGCTTTGTGTCCAATCATGGTTTTGCCAACGATCGGTCGCATTACCTCCCAAATTAGCACTTGGCCAAAGATTAGATTTAGCCCTTGTCAGCGCTGCCTGTGCAGATCGAAGATTGGCCGTTGCTATTGCAATATCGGTATTGTTTTCTAATGTTTTAGAAACAAGAAATGACAATGTTGCATTGTCCCATCGCTTCCACCAAATCGATGGGGGCTCCCTCAGAGCACGATCCGTTTCAAAACCCTGACCATGCTTCCAATTAGAAGCTATTAGGGATTGATGCTTTTGCTCTAAATCCGTCGGCAACGTTACGGAGCACCCCGTTAAAACCATCGATGTAATCATTAAATAAACGAGGGATTTCACATCCGTATCCTTTAAGGAATCAATTCATTTCACTTAGCATGAGATTTATGAAAAATTTTAAATCGAGATAACAAACTGAAAACACAGAAAAAGTACTAATTTGCGTAAAAATATTTCAATCCTTATGAAAAATTAAAGCCTAAAATGAATGAATATCGGTATCATTTTCCGTTTGAAATTTATGTAAGATTTTAGATTTGTCCATGCCACCTAAGATTCTAATTTTCCATCACGATCGTGTTTATGAGGCACTGTTAGCAGACTTTTTAGTTTTTTGTAACTATGTGGTCTGTCCGGTGTACTCTCATACCGATGCCATTGAACAGACACAAAAGACCGATTTCGATTTAGTGGTTTTAGATTTGGGAAATGAAAGTGACTTAGCGCTTATTGAACATTTCCAAAAAGAAAAACCTGACCTGGCTTCGCTAATTTTGGTGGCACCAGAGACTTCTGAAGATCTAGTTAAGTCGTTGACTGTCAAAAATGAATCAGTATTGCAGCTGCCTGTTCCCTTGGTCGACATCTTGACACTGGTACGTACATTACTTGAAAAACAAGAAACTCAAAAACTCAATGCTAGGGCTCCGATTCAATTAGGTGACTTAGTTATTGACACTGTGACGAGTGCAGTGACCTTCCAAGGAAAGCCGCTAACATTAACAGTTACGGAGTTCTCTCTTCTTAGCTTATTAGCTAATCACTGTAATGAAGCTGTCAGTAAGGATGAAATTTATCCGACAGTCCTTGGACGTCCAAGGGGTCAATATGACCGCTCTATTGATGTCCATATTTCAAGCATCCGACATAAACTTCAAGAAGCAGCAGGTACTCAATTTAGTATCGAAAGCGTTCGTGGCGTTGGCTATCGCTTTAAAGCTTAAAAAGCAACTCAGTGGGGTTTTCCCTAGAAAATCCCACCAAATTTCGATAAGTTTTTTGAAAATACCGACATACATCAAATCCCCCCATATTCTTTGAACACCTCCAAAATAAAAAGCGCACAATAGGATTATTGCTCTATCACTTTTTTATCCATTAAGGGGGTTGTTATGAGTCAATATCCAGTTGAGAATATTCGTACTGTTGCCTTTGTCGGTCACGGTTCCACGGGTAAAACAACTTTAGTTGAAGCCTTGCTCTACCGCAGTGGCATGATCAAAGAAGTTGGCTCCATTGAAAAAGGCAATACAGTCTGTGACTTTGATCCCCTTGAAAAAGAAGTTCAACACTCACTCCGCACTAGCGTGACTCACCTCAACGCACAAAAGGATGATGGTACTCCTGTTCGAATTCACCTATTGGATACACCGGGGTACCCCGACTGTGTTGGTCAAGCACTTGGAGCACTAGATGCTGTTAAGACCGTTTGTATTGTGGTTGATGCGACAAAAGGCATTGAATTAATGACCCGTCGCATGATGGAGTGGGCAAAGGAACGTAATTTATGTCGCATGATTGTGGTCAATAAAATTGACCAACCCAATATCGACTTAATGAAATTGCTCGTTGAGCTGCGTGAAGCCTTTGGTAACGAAGTTCTCCCGCTAAACTTACCCAATAAAGACTGCACTCACGTTATTGACTGCTTTGACAATGACAAGGGAGAAGCTAATTTCGCTTCTGTAGAACAAGTTCACCAAGCTTTTATTGAACGCGTTGTTGAAATGGATGACGAAACCATGGAGCGCTACCTTGAAGAAGGCTCTGTGGATCCCAAGAGCTTACATGCTCCATTAACCAAAGCTCTACGCTTAGGGCACATCATCCCTGTTTGCTACACGTCAGCTAAGAACTTAATTGGCATGCGTGACTTAACGAAAGTCTTTGTTCGTCATCTACCGAATCCTACAGAAGCTAATGCCCCATTATTTTTCCGAGCAGATGGCTCTGAATATACAACGATGCCAGACTCTCATCGTCCCGTCATTGCTCATGTCTTCAAGGTAGTAAATGACCCATATGTCGGGAAAATCGGTTTATTCCGCTTACACCAGGGGCATATTGCCAAAGATACAACGCTCTTTGTTGATGAAAGCAAAAAGCCATTTAAGATCACACGCCCTATGATGATGCAAGGTAAAGATGGTCTTGAAGTTGATGAAATGAACCCAGGTAATATCGGCGCAGTCGCTAAAGTTGATGACATTGTGTACGGTAGTGTCTTACATGATGCCGCCATTGAAGGTGGTATCTACATGAAAAAACTTAGCTTCCCCAAGCCCATGTTCGGTTTAGCAGTTCGCCCTGCACGCCGAGGCGATGAAGGCCGAATGTCAGAAGTGCTTGAAAAGATGGCCAGTGAAGACCCCACTCTAGCAGTTGAACATGATGCCGTTATGAACGAGACTGTTCTTCGGGGTGTTAGTGAACAACATCTAAAGACTGTTATTCGCCGCATGGCAATGCAATTTAAGTTGGAAGTAGAAACGAGTACACCACGTGTTCCGTATCGTGAAACAATCAGTGCACCAGCAGAAGGTCATGCCCGTCATAAAAAACAAACTGGGGGTGCTGGTCAATTCGGCGAAGTGTATCTCCGAATCGAGCCACTTCCGCGTGGTGCTGGCTTTAAATTTGTAGACCAAGTCAAAGGTGGCGCCATTCCCTTTAACTTAATACCTGCCGTTGAAAAGGGCGTTCGAGAAGTTCTTGATCAAGGTTACGTTGCTGGCTATCCCATCTATGATGTTCGAGTAACAGTTTACGATGGTAAGTACCATCCTGTTGATAGTAAGGAAGTTGCTTTTGTATCCGCAGGTCGTAAAGCATTCCTTGACGCCTTAGAACGAGCCAAACCTACGTTACTAGAACCTATTGTTCGTATTGAAATTTTGGCACCAGATTCGTTCATGGGTGATATTGCTGGCGATCTCGCAAGTCGTCGTGGGCAAGTCAATGGTACAGAAAACCTGACTGGTGGCATGATGCTTATCACTGGACGAGTTCCGTTAACTGGCCTAGATGGCTATGCTAATCGACTAAATGCACTTACCCAAGGTGCTGGTAGCTACTCTGTCGAATTGGATGCTTATGAACCCGTTCCTGCTGCCGTTCAAGCGGACTTGGCTAGTAAGTATCAACGTAAGGTTGAAGAAGATTAAGATTTTCATTACTACCTGAAATAGTCGCCGAAATCCCAATGGATTTCGGCGATTTTTCATCTAGAAATAGCATCTTCTCTCAGCAAAATCAATACAAAAACAACCTTGTCTGAACACAACAAGGCGCTTTCAGGCTAAAATACTTCGATTAATTCATTGGGAACTAATTTCCCCGTTAATTGGGAGCATGTATGCGTACCGAATATACCGGTCTTATCAATGAGTCTTTCATTGGTCAAACGGTGACCCTTTTTGGTTGGGTTCATCGTCGCCGTGACCACGGCGGTGTGATTTTTATTGACTTGCGCGATCGCGAAGGTTTGTTGCAAGTCGTTTGCGACCCGGATCGCCCTGAAGTTTTCGCTAAGGCTGATTCTGTTCGCAATGAGTATTGTTTGAAGATTATTGGTCTCGTTCGTGCCCGCCCTGAAGGCACAACGAACAGTGACTTGGTTTCTGGTGGCGTTGAAGTGCTCTGCCAAGAAATGGAAATTCTTAACAAGTCCGAAACACCACCTTTCCACTTGGATGACGAAAACTTATCCGAAACAACGCGCTTAACATACCGCGTATTGGATTTGCGTCGCTTGCAAATGCAACGCAACCTCAAGTTGCGTTACAAGGTAGCCTTAACGATCCGCAATCACTTGGATCGCCAAGGCTTCATCGACATCGAAACACCAATGCTCACTCGCAGTACCCCAGAAGGTGCTCGTGACTACTTGGTTCCGAGTCGTGTTCATGATGGTCACTTCTATGCTTTGCCCCAATCTCCGCAATTGTTTAAACAATTGTTGATGGTTGCAGGTTTTGACCGTTACTACCAAATCGTTAAGTGCTTCCGTGATGAAGACTTGCGTGCAGACCGCCAACCAGAATTCACTCAAGTGGATATTGAAACGTCCTTCTTGAATGAATTTGAAATCCGCGACATCATGGAAAGCATGATCCGTCAAGTCTTTAAAGAAACAATCAATGTTGACTTGGCTGATCCGTATCCTGTGATGACTTGGCATGAAGCAATGTCACGCTTTGGCTCTGATAAGCCTGATTTGCGCATCAAAGGCATTGAACTCCGTGAAATCACTGAACAAGCCAAGAACTGCGAGTTTAAAGTCTTCCGCTCCGCTACTGAATTAGCTGACGGCAAGGTTATTGCTATGAACGTTCCTCATGGCGCTAGCATGCCTCGCTCCGAAATCGACGCCTACACTGAATTCGTTAAGATCTACGGTGCTAAGGGTTTGGCATACATTAAGGTTAACGCTAAGGATAACGGACGTGAAGGTTTGCAAAGCCCGATCGTAAAGAACTTGTCTGACGAATTCTTGGCCCACTTACTTGATGTAACGGGTGCACAAGATGGCGACGTTATCTTCTTCGGTGCTGACCGTGCCAAGATTGTTTACGATGCGTTAGGTGCTTTACGCTTGAAGATCGGTCATAGTGACTTCGGTAAGGCTAACGGCCTTTATGAAGAAGGCTGGAAGGCTTTGTGGATTGTCGACTTCCCGATGTTTGAATACGATGAAGAAGAAAACCGTTGGGTTGCTTGTCACCATCCGTTCACCATGCCTAAGGAAGAACACATCGATCTCTTAGAAAGCGATCCTGGTAAGTGCTTGGCTCAAGCCTATGATATGGTGTTAAATGGTTGGGAAATCGGCGGTGGTTCTATCCGTATCCATCGTGCAGATGTCCAAAGCAAAGTCTTTAGCGCACTGAAGATTGGTCCTGAAGAAGCTCGTGCAAAATTTGGCTTCTTGCTTGACGCTTTGCAATTTGGCGCTCCCCCGCATGGTGGTATCGCCTTTGGCTTAGACCGTATCGTCACCATCATGGCTGGTGCTCCTTCTATCCGTGATGTCATCGCATTCCCGAAGACGCAACGCGCTCAATGCTTATTAACTCAAGCTCCGGCCCCTGTTGATGAAAAGCAATTGCGTGAATTGCACATTCGTTTGCGTAACCCGCAACCTGCTGAATAATCTTCAGAGATAAAAAAGCGCTGTTTTTTCAGCGCTTTTTTTATAGCCTCCGTCGTAAAACCCATGATTTAATGACATGGATCACTCCTCCCTC
>CALESB010000064.1 GCA_937906995.1 uncultured Sutterella sp. | reverse complement strand
CCCGCGACCCCCGGCGTGACAGGCCGGTATTCTAACCAACTGAACTACCACTCCATCGGCATTTAAGTTTGTGGTGGGTGCTAAGAGGCTCGAACTCCTGACCTATGCCTTGTAAGGGCACCGCTCTACCAACTGAGCTAAGCACCCACAAACTGAGAAAATGAATTTTATACTAGGATTTTAAACTTTTCAAGAGAAAGTCAAAAAAAAATCATTTTTTTATTTTTAACTCAAATTTCATTGAGCTAAAAATGGTGCAGGCGCATTCTAACACGCCTGCAACACATTTTGCTAAAAAATTTAAGCTTTTGAACTTTCTTGGTTCATTCCTGATTCTGTTTGAATGACAGGTGTTTGCTCTTTTAACCCAACTTCACCAAGTGGCTTAATTGGATTTTGAACTAAAGCAATCGGCAAGATCTCATCAATCCATTTCACAGGAATGATTTCTAAACCGTCTTTAACATTGGCAGGAATTTCCTGTAAATCCTTAACATTATCCTTCGGAATCAAAACTGTCTTAATTCCAGCACGCAATGCTGCCAATAGTTTTTCTTTCAGCCCACCGATTTCAAGAATTTCACCATGAAGTGTAATTTCACCCGTCATAGCGACATCGGGTCGGACTGGAATCTTGGTTAAAGCTGATACCATTGCAGTGGTAATAGCTCCACCTGCACTTGGACCGTCTTTTGGCGTTGCTCCTTCTGGGAAGTGCAAATGCCAATCTGTTTTGGCAAAGATGTCAGAAGCCAAACCTAAACTTTCAGCTCGAGCTCTAACAACACTACGAGCAGCTTCAACTGACTCCTTCATCACATCACCAAGGCTGCCAGTGCGCTGAACTTGCCCCTTACCTGGGAAGACTGCAGCTTCAATTTGCAACAAGTCGCCTCCGACTTCAGTCCATGCCAAGCCATTAACCTGTCCAACTTGGGGTTCCTTTTGGGCTAGACCGATGCTAAAACGTCGTACTCCCAAGTACTCACCGATATTGTTCGAATTAATAATCAACGTAGACGTTTGTTTTTTCACCCCGCGTTTCTTTGGAGCACTTCCTTCTTGTATCAAAGCGTTTTTGACGCACTTACGGCAAATTTTGCTAATTTCTCGTTCAAGTCCTCGGACACCTGCCTCACGCGTGTAGTAGCGAATGATATCCAACACAGCCTCATCAGCGATTTCGATTTCATCCTTCTTCAAACCATTATTCTTGATTTGTTTTGGAATCAAATGACGCTTCGCAATATTCAGCTTCTCATCCTCTGTATATCCGGACAAATAAATCACTTCCATACGATCAAGTAACGCTTGAGGAATATTGAGTGAATTACTTGTGGCCACGAACATTACATCGGACAAGTCATAATCAACCTCAATATAGTGATCTTGGAAGGAGTTATTTTGCTCTGGATCCAATACTTCAAGCAATGCACTAGCAGGATCACCACGACTATCCATCCCCATCTTATCGACTTCATCTAATAAAAAGAGCGGATTACGAACACCAACCTTCGTTAGGCTTTGCATAATCTTGCCGGGCATGGAGCCAATATAAGTACGACGATGACCTCTAATTTCAGCCTCATCACGTACACCCCCTAAGGCCATACGTACAAACTTGCGATTGGTCGCTCTTGCTATAGATTGACCTAAGCTTGTTTTACCAACACCAGGAGCACCCACCAAACACAGTATCGGGGCCTTCACCTTATCAACACGGCTTTGGACAGCAAGATATTCCAAAATGCGCTCCTTGACCTTTTCAAGTCCATAATGGTCTTGCTCAAGGATATCGCTTGCTTGCTTAATATTTTTACTCACTCGGCTCTTTTGTGACCACGGCAATCCGAGAAGAGTATCCAAATACCCTCTCACAACTGTGGCTTCTGCGCTCATAGCGGGCATTAAACGTAATTTTTTAAGTTCATCTTCTGCCTTAGCCCGAGCCTCATCACTCATACCGCTTGCAGCAATGCGTTCAGCATATTGATCTACGTCTGCCGCCTCATCTTCACTACGACCTAATTCCTTATGAATAGCTTTAATTTGCTCATTCAGGAAATAATCGCGCTGATTTTTATCCATCTGTTTTTTAACACGGCGTTGGATTTTTTCCTCAATTTGGACTTTATCCATTAGCTCCGTAATACGAGCCAAAACCATCTCGGCACGCATGAAAACTGATGGCTGTTCAAGAATAAGTTGTCGCTTAGCAACACCAATATCTAAATAGCCACTAACGGTATCGACTAACTCTTCAAGGCTTTTCTTACTCGATAAGGACTGAGCTAAACCTTTGGGAATATTCGTATTTGTTTGAGCATAGTTTGAAAATGCTTTCGTTACAGCATCCGTCCATGCTTGAGTCTCAGCCCCTTCCTCATCCACTTCTTCACTATCAAAGGGAACCGCCATGCCCACTAAGTAGTTTTCTTCCATGCGGACATCATCAGCTTTAACTCGATATAAGGCACTTAATAGCAGTTTTACCGTACCATCATCAAGAGTAAACCGTTGAAGAACTGTTGCAACAACACCAACTTGATAGAGATCTTCACTGGTTGGATCATTTGTCGCTGAGTCTTTTTGAGTCAAAATCAACAATTGATTATTTTTACCCATGGCCTGAATGGCAGCTAAAGACATCTGTCTGCCTGCAAACACAGGACTGATAGTGCCAGGAAATAGCACCATATCGCGCAAAGGCAATACCGGTAATACAGCACGCTTCTTTTGAACTTTTTTCATAATTCTAATTCTTTACTGTCAGTTATCCATTAGTTAGATATGGGGATGAAATTCGTGATTTCAATCCCCATACGTGCTCTTGTTACTTTTTTGTTGGTGTAAAAAACACCCTGTGAAACCGAATCTACTACTTGAGAACGTAGCGTGGTTTCTCACCATTCGTAATTGTTTTCTCATCAATCACGACTTCACTCACATTCCCCAATGATGGAACCTCAAACATTGCCTCTGTCAAAATTGACTCAACGATACTTCGTAAGCCACGAGCTCCCGTCTTTCGAGCAATTGCTTTTTGCGCAATAGCTTTCAATGCTGATTCCGTTACAGTTAGCTTTACCCCTTCCATTTCGAAAAGGGCTTGGTACTGTTTAATCAATGCATTCTTCGGTTGACACAAAATGCTGATTAAGGCCTCTTCCGTTAATTCTTCAAGTGAAGCAATCACTGGCAATCGACCGACCAACTCTGGGATCAAGCCAAATTTAACAAGATCTGCTGGCTCAACTTGAGCAAAGAGCTCGGTTAAACTCTTTTGCTTAGTATTTTTCAATTGTGCGCCAAAACCAAGACCAGTTCGTTCACCGCGGCGTTGAACAATTTTGTCCAACCCATCAAAAGCCCCACCACAAATAAACAAAATATTTGTTGTATCTACACTGACCATGGCCTTGCCAGGATTTTTGCGCCCCCCTTGTTGAGGAAGATTCGCAACAGTTCCTTCAATCAACTTTAAGAGCGCCTGCTGGACACCCTCTCCAGAAACGTCTCTTGTAATGGAAGGATTTTCACTCTTTCTTGCGATTTTATCGAGTTCGTCCAAGTAAATAATGCCTCGTTGAGCCTTCTCGACATCTCCATCGGCAGCTTGCAAAAGCTTGAGAACTACATTCTCGACATCTTCACCGACATAACCAGCTTCCGTTAAAGTTGTTGCATCCGCAATTGCAAACGGAACATCAAGCATTCGCGCCAAAGTCTGAGCAAAAAGCGTCTTCCCAGAACCAGTAGGACCGATTAATAAAATATTGCTCTTTTGAAGTTCTACATCAACTGTTTTGTCTTTTAAGTGTTTTAATCTCTTAAAGTGATTGTAAACAGCAACTGATAAAACTCGTTTTGCCTGATCCTGGCCGATAACATATTCGTTGAGCTTATCAAAAAGCTCCTTCGGCTTCGGTAGCGGTTTATCCACTTGTTCATCTGCCACACTTGTATGTTCTGGTGACTCAATCGCTTGAGCTGCACCTTCACCTAACATGGACTGAAGGGCTCCACGAGCGCAATCTGAACAAATGCTCACGCCATTGGCCGTGACCATATGATCTACTTCACTTTCACTACGACCGCAGAAAGCACAACGATTTTTCTTTTCAAACATCGGAGGACCTTTATTGGTAATTAATTCTTTTGAAAGAAGTACTGTACACGAAAAACGAAGGGAGGTCATAGAACCTCCCAACGTTTTTTATAACAACAGCGTTACAAATTATTTTAACGTTTCACCACGCTTAACATAAATCTCATCAATCAAGCCATATTCCTTAGCTTCAAATGGATTCATGTAATTGTCTCGATCCGTATCTCGGGTAATCGTTTGCACTGACTGACCAGTTCTCTCAGCAAGAATTGCGTTAAGTGTTTGCTTCAAATCTAAAATTTCTTTAGCTTGAATTTCGATATCACTAGCCATCCCTTGAGATCCACCAGAAGGTTGATGAATCATGATGCGAGAGTTAGGCAAAGCAAAGCGCTTACCCTTAGCCCCAGCTGCAAGCAAGAATGCACCCATACTTGCAGCCATGCCAACACAAATTGTACTGACATCTGGCTTAATAAATTGCATCGTGTCGTAAATCCCCATACCGGCATAAACACTGCCACCAGGGCTGTTAATGTAAAGTGAAATATCCTTATCTGGATCTTCACTTTCCAAGAAAAGGAGTTGAGCGATCACAAGGTTGGCAGACTCTGTCGTCACGGGACCTGATAAAAAGATCACGCGATCTCGCAACATGCGAGAGAAGATATCAAATGCTCGTTCTCCACGACCACTTTGCTCAACGACCGTCGGAACTAAATTACCTTGAATCATTCTTACTCCCTTTTCTTGAGTCTCTTAAATTAGAGACCACCCATCAACTTTTCGAATTCGACCTTTTCTTCGGTGGTCTTGCCCTTAGAGAGAGCCCATTCCGTAATCTTGTTTTCCAAGACATAGGCTTGAGCATCGCTCATGCGACGAGCATCGCTCTTGAACCAGTTCTTGACTTCTTCCGGATCTTCGTAGCTAGCAGCCAAGTCATTGATATGAGCTTGAACTTCTTCTTCCGTCGGAGCTAAGCCTTCCTTTTCAACTAAAGCGTTGACGATAAGGCCTAAGCGAACGCGACGTTCAGCTTGTTCCTTGAACATTTCAGCCGGAACAGGATTCTTCTTCGGATCCATGCCGCGAGCTTGCATGTTTTGAGCAAAAGCATTAGCCAAAGACGTTTGTTCGTCTTGAACCAAAGCGCTCGGAAGGTCAAACTTAGCAACTTCATTCAAAGCGTTCATGACACCGTCTTTCGTTTGTTGCGTAACACGGGCCTTAACTTCACGCTTGAGGTTAGCAGCGATTTCTTCGCGCATCTTAGCAACGCCATCAGCGATACCAAGCTTCTTAGCGAATTCATCATCGATTTCAGGCAACTTAGCAACTTCAACCTTGGTCAATTCAACTTCGAATTCAACCGTCTTGCCTGCCAAGTGTTCAACATAGTCAGCCGGGAACGTCATTTCAAACGTCTTCTTTTCACCCGTCTTCATGCCGTCAACAGCCTTTTCAAAATCAGCCAACATTTGACCAGCGCCCAACACGAAAGCGAAGCCTTCAGCAGAGCCGCCTTCAAACGGCGTACCGTCTAACTTACCAACAAAGTTGATCGTAGCACGCTTTTCGTTAGCAGCGACGCCATCAGCTTCAACTTCGTAAACGGCGCGTTGCTTACGCATGATGTCAAGAGTCTTTTCGACTTCAGCGTCCGTCACTTCGCAGGTAAAGCGCTTCAATTCAACGTCAGCGAGAACCGGCACTTCGACTTCAGGCATCACTTCAACCGTAGCAACAAATTCGAGATCGGCATCAGCCTTGAATTCACCCTTGGGCTCAATGCGCGGAGCGCCAACCACTTGCAAGCCACTCTTTTCGAGGGCTTCTTCATAAGCCTTACCCAACAAAGCATTCATAGCGTCCATGTTGGCTTGAGCGCCGTACATTTCACGAACCATGTTCATCGGGACCTTACCCGGACGGAAGCCGTGAGCCTTGGCCGTCTTAGCACGCTTTTTCAAAATGGTTTCCGTATCAGCAGCCAATTGGGCAGCAGAAACCGTCAAATCAAGGGTACGCTCCAAAGAGCTCGTTTGCTTTTCAGTCATTTCTTTGTACTTACTAAAAACAACTACCGCCTCACTTTAAAGGCTGTAGTTAATCAAACATAACGGACATTGTCCACATATAAAAGATTCAGATACAAAAAGCCCATAGCTTTCTGAACGAAACACTTGATTATAACGTCAAGTCGAGATTAAATGCCAAAATTCCCTTGAAGAACCAAGGTTTTTCGTTAACACGACCTGCAAAGTTATAAAAATTAGGGACGATTCAAAATAAGTTCTACAGAGCGTTTTATATCTAGCAATTTGTTTTTTTGAACAAATAATACGATTTTGGCTCTACCGTTTTCAAACAAGTAGAGCCAAAATAATAATGTATAAAGTTATAGACGCTTCATAAGAATTTCTCGAGCCACATCACCGGTAACATTCTTAGCTTCACCTAAACGGACTCCACGATCGTTGAAACGTTTTTGAATTAAATCAATCGTTTCCATACCAATACCTTTCTCAGACAATCGTGTCGCCAACCCTAACGACTTGAAGAATGCTTCAATACCGTCAATGGTTGCGTCAATACGTTGTTCTTCTGTTCCGTCTTTAATGCCTAAAACACGCTCGCCAAACTGCAATAATTTATCTCTCTTTTGTTCTCGTAAAACTTGAGCTGTACCTGGATAGACAATAGCTAAAGACTCACCATGGTCTACACCATGAAGTGCTGTTAACTCATGACCAATTTGGTGCGTTACCCAGTCCTGTGTCACACCCATACGAATGAAATTATTCAATGCCATTGTGGCGCTATACATATAGTCGCTCATTACAGCATAGTCTGTCTGATTTTCACGGATTAACGGGGCGATTTCCATCACAGTTGCTATAACCCCTTCGGCCCAACGATCAAGAACTCGACTTTGTCCGGTGGTCGTCATGTACTGCTCAAAACAGTGCACTACGATATCTGCCAATCCATTGGCTATTTGTTTTGCAGGTAAAGAGTACGTTGCTTGTGGATCCAAGATTGAGAATTCTGGATACGCGCCGCGAAAGGCAAACTTTTCATTACGTTCTAGGGATGAAATGACAGCACCATTGTTCATTTCAGACCCAGTTGCAGGCAATGTCATAACACTTGCAAAGGCAATTTGCTTATCAGCATTACCCGATTTAACAATTTCCCAAGGATCCTTTTCGGGCATTGCGATGCCTGCTGCAATTAGCTTTGTACCATCCAAAACAGAGCCACCACCAACTGCCAAAATGAGATCAACATTTTCTTCCAACCCCAATGCAACAGCTTTGCGCAACGTCTCTACTTTAGGATTAGGTTCTATGCCCCAAAATTCAACAGTCTTATGATCTTTAAGCGCCTCTTTAACTTGATCATAAACCCCGTTGCGCTTAACACTACCACCACCAAAGGTTAATAACACCTTGCGATCTTTATCGATTAATTCAGACAAGAGCGCAATCTGACCGGCTCCGAAGACTAATTTCGTCGGATTTTGAAACACAAAATTTTGCATATCAACCTCAATGAAGGAAAAGAAATTCATTAATTAAATGCTCTTCTAATAATGACAAATTCGAAGCGTCGTGTTAATGCAGATTTTCCATTAATTAAAAAAAGATGTATCTATTGTTTTCAAAAATGCCTTCTCGCTATATGATTGAGGCAACTTATTTTTGTTGGAGTTCTTCGATGGAGTTTCTCGCCAAAATCTTTAAATTTGAGGAAAAAAATACTAACCTCAAACAAGAGCTAATGGCAGGCCTGACTGGCTTTATCACGGTCTGTTATGTTTTGTTTGTCGTACCGGCAATGCTTTCTGATGCAGGTATGCCTAAAGAGGCTGCTACAGTAGCCGTTATTTGGGCCACTGCTATTGCTAGTTTGCTGATGGCTTTTTATGCCAACTTCCCTGTCATTGTGGCTCCCGGACTTGGGATTTGTGCCTTCTTTGCTTACTATGTCTGTGGTCCAATGGGATTGAGTTGGCAGGCCGGTCTCGCCGCAGTTTTCATTTCCGGCTTTATTTTCTTACTTTTGACAGTAACCCGAGTCCGAGAACTCATCATCAGTGCGGTCCCTTTAGATATTAAATACGCCATTGTTGTTGGCCTTGGATGTTTCATTTCCTTTATCGGTATGAAAAATGCCGGCATTATCGTCGCAGACCCATCAACCTTTGTTGCGTTTGGTGATATGACCAATTGGGAGCCCCTATTGGCAGGCTTTGGTGCGATCTTTATCGGTGCTTTAATGGTCCGTCAGGTTCGAGGAGCCATGATCATTGGCATCATTACGATTACTGTCATTGGTATGCTGGTTGGAGCAACACCAATACCTGACTTTTCTAATATGGCATTACCGAAAAGTTATTTCCCTGCCGAGACATTCTTACAGCTTAACTTTAAGTCTGTTTTTGAATACGGCATCGTAACGATTGTTTTCACATTAACCATGGTTGACTTGTTTGACAACATGGGAACACTCATTGGGCTAAGCCAACGAGCCCGCATGATGGATATGAAAACAGGCCATATTGAAGGTTTGAATCGTGCACTTTTATCTGACTCTGTTGCCACTATGGGCTCCGGGATTATCGGCACGCCGACTTGCACGAGTTACGTAGAGAGTGCTGCTGCCATCGCTGAAGGTGGACGCACAGGCATGGTTCCCTTTGTTACAGCTATCTTATTCTTAGCTTGTTTGCTCATTTTGCCTGTTGTACACATCGTTCCTGGCTACGCTACCGCTGCAGCTTTAATCGTCGTTGGTGCATTGATGATGCAATCTGTTGTCCACATTCACTTCGAGGACTTTACAACAGGGATGCCAGCATTTTTGACTATCCTCACGATGCCGCTCACTTTTAATGTTGCCACAGGTTTTGGGCTTGGCTTCATTAGCTATGTGTTGCTTAAGCTTCTCACTGGCAAAGAAAGAGAGTTATCTGTCGTTACTGTATTAATTGCCACTGCATTTGCAATTAATTTTGTTCTTCGATAATTTCTTGTCATAAAACGGCCCTTAAAACGGGCCGTTTTTCTTGAGTCTGTGATAAACATTGTGTAAAATAGACGATCTGGTCGCGGGGGTGGCGAAATTGGTAGACGCACCAGGTTTAGGTCCTGACGCTGTTAAGGCGTGTCGGTTCGAGTCCGATCTCCCGCACCATTCTCACTTTTCAAAAGTCAAACTTTCTCTTAATAATCAATCACTTACCCAATTGCAAATGGCTAAGCAGTGTGCTGCTTTTAAACTGTTTTATGCCATTCTTGACTAAAATTGCACACAAAAAGGCACACAATTGGCACACACTTTGTGACGATCCCTTTAATAGCCATTTCCCATCACTTACATCAAAAAAAGTGGATGTGTGTACCACATGGTTTTAATCTTGCGGTACAAATAAACTAAATTTGCACACAGAATTACGTCCTTTTGAACTTTTAATCAACATTCACGGCCGAATATACCATTGCATTTTTAGCTACAAAAAATAGATGCATTGATTCAAAAAAAAACCTCACAATTAACTTAATAATCATGAGGATTTTTGACAGCGCCACCACCCGTATTAACCGAGTGCAACTGCAGACAACAAACTATTTTTCACTCTTGCAGCAGCATTGACCTTCTGCATGATCGTGGTGATGTTCGCCGCAACCACAGCCCTCGCCATGTTCATGATGGTGATGACCACCACAGCCGCAACCTTCGCCACTTTCATGATGATGGTGATGACCGCCACAACCGCATCCTTCACCATGTTCGTGATGATGGTCGTGACCACCACAACCACAACCTTCACCATGCGCATGATGGTGATGATGTCCACCGCAGCCACAGCCCTCGCCATGTTCATGATGGTGATGATGGCCGCCACAACCACAGCCTTCACCATGTTCATGGTGATGTTCATGACCACCACAACCACAGCCGCAACCACAGCTTTCTTCTTCCTCTTGCATGCGAATCGGATCGAAGGCAATAACACCTTCTTCAAATTCCAGACCCACTGCAGATAACAAACGAGCTAAGGTGGCGTCTTGCAAAACGGCAAAGCCATTTTCACAATGGGCAACTTCAATACCACGATTTAAAAGTGCGACCACTGCTTCAGCGACGACCTCTTCATCCCCCTTGATGATAAAAACAGGTTCTTCATGAGCTTCGATAACATAAAAGCCACCGGCTTCATCCAAAAGCACATCACCAACGTTTAAAGGACGCATATCTTCAATCGCCACTTCTAAGTGCTTTTCACCAAGTACAAATTCCTTGGGTAAGGCCTTACGTTGAGCACTTGTTAAAGCAACGTGATCTGCACGATCTAAAATCGTCTTCGCGGGAGCCGCCTTGGGAGAAAGAATTTTCGTAATCTTCATGACATTTATCCTTCTGTTAAAAAATCTTTATTGCGTCAGTGCATTTAAAGCATCACTTAATCGATCAACTGCGATGATTTCGAGACCTTCGATTGATGCTTTAGGCGCATTAGCTTTAGGAATAATCGCCCGGCCAAATCCCAACTTAGCCGCCTCTTTCAGTCTTTCTTGTCCACGAGGTGCAGGACGAATTTCTCCTGACAAGCCAACTTCCCCAAAGACGACTAGCCCTTCTGGCAGAGCTCGATTGCGCATCGAGGAATAAATCGCTAATAACACAGCCAAATCAGCTGCAGGTTCTGTTATTTTAACGCCTCCTACAGCATTAACAAATACATCTTGATCAAAACAAGCCAGTCCAGCATGACGATGAAGCACTGCTAGCAACATTGCCAATCTTTGTTGATCTAAGCCAACAGATAGTCGCCTCGGGCTTGGCAAGTGTGTGGCATCTACCAATGCTTGTACCTCAACCAATAGAGGTCGGGTTCCCTCTTGAGTTACCATCACAACAGATCCTGGTACATTCCCTTTATGCTCAGAGAGAAATATTGCAGATGGGTTTGATACTCCTCGTAACCCACGATCTGTCATGGCAAAAACCCCCAATTCGTTTACTGCACCAAAGCGGTTCTTGAAGGCACGAATTAATCGGAAATTGGAGTGAGTTTCCCCTTCAAAATAAAGAACAGTATCAACAATATGCTCAAGAACACGAGGTCCAGCTAAATTGCCGTCTTTGGTCACGTGTCCAACAAAAATTAAAGTGATTCCTTCGTTTTTTGCGATTCGTGTTAAGCGAGCAGAACACTCTCTTACTTGAGTTACCGAACCAGGAGCAGACTCCAACTGTTCGGAAAAAAGCGTTTGAATAGAGTCAATTACAACAAATTGAGGTTTTTCTGCAAGAAGTGTTGCTTCAATGTTTTCCAATTGAATCTCACTCATTAAACGCAGTCCCTTTGGCTCAACTCCCAATCTCTTGGCTCGTAGTGCAATCTGACCAGGACTTTCTTCACCACTAACGTACAAAGCACGAATGCCTTCGCTAACTAGGCGGTGCATCACTTGAAGCAATAAAGTGGACTTACCAATACCTGGATCGCCCCCAATCAAAGATACTGCCCCAGGGACAAGGCCTCCCCCCATCACACGGTCAAATTCTGAGAAGCCTGTAATGATACGAGGGACCTCTTCTGCCTGAACCTCGTCTAAATTCAGTACTTTACTTGCTTTAATGATTGAGGTTCTGGAACGAGCATCACCAAAGCGGGCAGCTGCACCCGTTTCTACAACAAACTCTTTTAATGTATTCCACTGACCACAATGCGGACATTTTCCTGCCCATTTGACAGTTGTACCACCACATTCTGAGCAAACAAATTCAATCTTTTTTTTCTTTGATGTGGCCATTAATTTTCATCCTCAACGACTGGGACTCGTAAAGCCAATGCGCACATTAATTCATAGCCAATGGTATGGCAGTGGGTTGCGACATCATTAATAGCAATATTCTTACCCCACAACTCAACCACACTACCAATCTTTGCCTCAGGAATATCTGTTACATCAATGGTCAACATATCCATTGAAACTGCGCCAGCTATTGGAGCAATCTTACCTTCGACAAATGTTGGGGTACCATCTGGCGTTGCTCGAGGGTATCCATCTGCATATCCACAAGCTACCACGGCAATTCGTGAAGGACGCTTTGTAATGAAGCGAGAGCCATAGCCTATTGCTTCACCCTTTGCTACATCTTGAATGGTCAAAATTTTTGCCGATAGCGTCATTGCTGGCTTAATTCCTAATTCTTCACTAGAAATTTTTGCATCCGGGCTTGCACCATATAAAGCCACACCTGCTCGCACAGCCTCTCCACCCACTTCACTACGAAACAGCAAGGCCGCCGAGTTGGCCATACAAAGATTTTCTTCAACTTGAGCTAAACGCCCCATGCGTGCAAGTTGCTTTGCTACGGATGATGGGTTTTCAGACAAATAACTAGGTTCCGCATTGGCAAAGTGGGTTACAAACCCCATCACCTCTACACCTGGGATTGACATAAGCTCATCCTTAACCATCCGAGCTTCAAGTGGCAAAAAGCCCAAGCGATTCATACCTGAGTTAATCTTGATATGAACTTTTATTGATTTATATGGGGCATGAGCCTTTAACATGTCAATCATTCGTCGATTATGAACCAATGTTTCTAGATGATAGTTCTCGACAACTGGTAGATCTGTTTCGTCAAAAAAACCTTCGATTAAGAGAATTCGCTTTTCCCAACCTGCCTCGCGTACAGCCTTTGCATCACATAAATCAATCATTGCCAGCCCATCGGCATCGGCAAACGCCCGAGCTGCTCGGAGCATTCCATGTCCGTAGGCATTGGCTTTAACTACCGCCCAAAGGGTACGACCTTGAGCCGCTCGACGCATGCGCTCTAGATTGTGACGCAAAGAACCCATATGAATAGTGGCACATATAGGACGAGGCATATTGCAAAAACTCCCCCATGAAAGCAAATAATGACAGCTTCCACATCTAATACAAAAAAACAATAGCCTAAATCTTAGCGCACTGAATCTGTATTCGGGGTAGTTCAAGTGCAACAAAAGCCTAATACTTGTCTAAATTAAAAAACTCCCTAATATCCCATATCTTCTAAAAGAATGCCGATTTATGGCTCAACCAATTGAATTAAAAGAATAATTTATTTTTCTCAAATAAATAAGATATGAGGTTGTAAAAAATTCTTTTACAAATCCCTTCGTTAACTTTAAAAATTTTGGACTAGGATAACGCCGACAGCTTCGTGTGACTAACACTACTTAGTGAGAACCTTAGTCTTTGCTGCCGTTAGTTCAATGGCTATTTTTGTTAAAATCCAAAGATTAGCTTAATTTGGGAAGCAAAATGAAACGTGGTTTTTACTCCATTATGGGGGCTCAATTTCTATCCAGTTTGGCCGATAATGCCCTCCTCATTGCCGCCATTGCACTATTAACCCAGCTTCAGGCGCCAGAATGGATGACTCCTTTATTGAAACTCTTCTTTGTTTTAAGCTACATCTGTTTGGCTGCTTACGTTGGTATTTTTGCTGACTCTATGCCAAAAGGACGAGTTATGTTTCTTACCAACATGCTTAAAGTTGGTGGTTGCTTACTCATGCTCTTTGGCTCTCACCCACTCTTAGCATACGCAGTTGTTGGTATTGGTGCAGCAGCCTATTCACCTGCGAAATACGGTATTTTGACAGAGCTTCTTCCTCCAGTGAAACTCGTTTTGGCCAACAGTTGGATTGAAGGTCTGACAGTTGCTTCAATTATTTTAGGTGTCGTTTTGGGGGGCGTCCTCATCAATGACTCCGTTTCTTCAGTCATTCTTCATTGTGGCTTCCCATTTGAGGCCCTCGGTATTGCTAGTCCAGCCCAAGCTGCTATTGCTTTCATTGTCCTCGTCTACCTTGCCGCTGCAGGTGTTAACTTATTGATACCGGACACTGGCGCACGCTATCCGAAAGCCGACTTTGCACCTGTCCAAACATTAAAAACGTTTTATAAAAGCTGCAGTACACTTTGGGCCGACCGTTTGGGTCAAATTTCACTCTCTGTCACGACCTTATTCTGGGGAGCTGGTGCCGTATTGCAATTCCTCGTATTAAAGTGGGCCGAGCATGCCTTAAGTATGGATTTGTCGCAAGGCGCTATTTTGCAAGCTGTTGTCTCTGTCGGTATTGCGATTGGAGCCGTTTTAGCCGCTCAGTTTGTGTCTTTAAAGAACTCACTTAAGGTTCTTCCAATGGGCATTATCATGGGAGCGTTAGTCACAGCTGCAGCCTACTTTAATCAAACAATGGTGCCCAACGGAGGCATTGAAATTGCCGGTTTCCTTGTCACTTGGGCCATGTGGATTGCGGGTGCAATTATGGTCGTTGTTGGTATTTGTGCTGGCTTTTTTGTTGTTCCTATGAATGCCTTATTACAACATCGTGGCTACGTATTGATGAGCGCAGGCAAATCCATTGCGGTGCAAAACTTCAATGAAAATCTGTCTATCTTAATTATGCTTGGTATTTATTCGTTGCTAATTACTATGGACTTAAGTGTACCGACAACTATGCTTATCTTTGGTGCTTTCGTAATGATCTCTATGCTGTTAGTGATTCTTAAGCACACAAAGAACCAGCGAGAATATGACTCCACTCACCTCATTGGAGAGGCGAAACGTCATTAGCGTCTCGACGTTAGAGTCAAAAAATACCCAGCAGGTTTTTCCAACTTACTGGGTATTTTTTTGCAATAAACCTAAGAGGTTACTTTTTGGAGCTTGAGATCCTCCATTAACTATCAGAATCTATAAATGTTTAACCTATAAAACCGAAGTTTAATATCAAAGGCTTTTAGTTTGCCTTTGCCGACAAATCCCACTGACGATCGTACGTTGTCGACTTTACCTTCAAAAGCCCAAGCACTGTATGGTAAAGGTGGTCATGCATAATGTTAGTTTTCTTTGTTGCTTTCATCAGGTTGGTTTCTGAGACCGAATAATCCTTGAGAAAGTTTTCTGAAAACCACATCACCATCGGGACAACTTTTTGGCCTTCGGGAGCAAAATAATAAGGAGCTCCGTGCAAATAAAGGCCCGCTTCACCTAAACTTTCTCCATGATCTGAGATGTAAATCAATCCTCCATCAATGTTTTTATTGCTTTTGAGCACACTGAGCAAACCGTTAAGAACGCGGTCCGTATAGTGGATGCTTGAATCGTATGCATTCACAATAGAAGCCGGGCTACATGTCCTGAAACTAGAGTCTGTGCATACGGGACCAAATACTTTATCTTGACTTTCAGAACGCACGTTATAGGCCGGTCCATGAGACCCCATCATGTGGTAAATCAAAACCTGAGGACGATGGTTCGATGCAGCGCTTAAACGTTGTTTTAAATCTTTAACAAACAAATAGTCCATGCATTGTTCATTGATACTATCTATAACTTGATCCTTCAAATAGACTGTTTTTACTCCACTGCTTGTTCCCTTACTTCCAGATTGATTATCAACCCAAGTAACTTCAAATCCAGCACGTTTTAACAATGAAGGCAACGACTCCTCAGACAAAATCCTATTGCGATCATAATCTCGGCGTCCTATCCGGCTTAACATACACGGCAGCGAAACATCAGTACTTGTTCCACATGCTTGAACTTTAGGAAAACTAATCACACCGTCCTTAGCTAAAAGAGGGGTTGTATTACGACCATAACCCGCTAGCTGCCAATTATCTGAACGCGCAGTTTCACCAATAACTAAAACAAAAACTGTTGGACGGCTCGGTTCAATAGTTGCTTTAGGATTTGCATCTACAATCTGTTTTTTATGTTGTCGGTCTGTACTTTGATCTCTTAATAGAGTTGAGCCTGTTGAATAGACAACATTAAATGGAGCGATCAAATATCTTAGAGTTTTGTCATTTCGCATGGTTGCTGAAAATGGCTGAAGTTGTCCCAATAACAGTAATGCACCGAGCAATATTGAAGCGGCAAATGCTGCCACTTTCTGAAAATGGTTAGCCCATCGTTTTTGCTCATTCGACTGGTTCATAAACAAAAAACAACCTGGGGCCATCATAAGGCAACTTAAACCAAGACTTGACCATGAGAAATACTGCGAAGCCTCTGCTGAATTCGTTTCTAAAAAATTACGAATCATATCTGGCGTCATTATGGTGCCATACAACTCATAACAGACAAATGACAAACTCCCACAAACTGTCAAGAGACCTAAGACAAATCTCTGAATGTTTATAGGCAAGAGTGAGATCAACTCCAGCACCGACAAACTAATAAAGAAGAAACTGACAATCAGCACACTAACCATATAAAGGGTTGAACTGATCATCGAAGAATCGTTTCCTGCCCCCTTTACTAAGCTAGTCCAAAACGGGGCACTGTAAATGAGAGTCCACAACAAGGCTGTCATCATGTTGCGTTTGACAAGAGAGAAATTGAGCATCTGTGATAGACGCGTTCTGATACCAGAGCAATCAAAAAATAAAATATAAAGTGAAGCACTCACTAGCCAATCTAGTAAGAACGTCACAAGATTGTGCGACACAAAATGTGCCCCTTGCATAACTCGAGTAATTGAGCATAACAAGCCAAATGTAATGACTAAAAGCAAAGTAACACGAGCTAGCTTTGGATATTGATCTCGAAATACAAAGTAAAGTGCAAATAAACAAAAACCTGTTCCCGCATGCCCACCTGGCCAGCACTTTCCCGGTTGAAACGTTATAGAAATGCTTGGATCCAGTTGTGGCATCTTTCCTCCGAATTGCACAACTGACCAAGGACAACTCACTCCTGTTGTTTGTTTTAGTAACCAAACCATTCCTAAGGATAAGATCACAGCAGAGAGCACATACCAAAGGCGCTTACGATTAAGATGATGATCATCGTTGAGCGACCTTTGCACATATCGAAGATTCCAAAAAACATAAGCCAACAAAGCAAAAACTGAAACCCACTTTATATCTTTATGCAAGACATTTTCAAAGAAATAATTTGATTTCCAGGGCCAAGTACCATCCGTAAAAAATAATTGACTGATACTCAGGTCCACACTGTGGGGAGGAAATTGAATCAGAACAATAAGAAGCCAAATTGGCAGTAAAAACCATAGTGCAAAAGAATAGGGACGAACAGAGGGGTTCATGACATGTACCTTAATTTAAATAATATGAGTCATTTAAACTATTGCGTAAGTGCTGATAAATTGGCGTCAAGACTGTGTCAAATTCTTGTCAAAGTCCTTGATAACTCACAAAGGGTCACAAGTTTTGCAACCTGCAGTTTGCTTCTATAGCAATAAAAAGGCACACTGAGCTCCTCCATTGCACGCTTCAAAAGGGTGTTATCGTGCCTTATACCGTTCTTGTTGTTGAAGATAATCAAGAAATTCTCTCTAATGTTCGTGACTTTTTGATCCTCAAAGGATTTAGTGTGGAAACGGCTGTCAATGGAGCGGATGCACTAGAGAGACTGAAAAGAGGTAGCTTCAACTTATGCATTTTGGACATTGGGTTACCAGTCATCGACGGCTTGAGCATTTGTCAAACTTTACGTCAACACGGCAACCCTATTCCCATCTTGATGTTGACAGCAAGAGATAGCATCGACGACCGAGTCAGAGGATTTGATTGTGGTGCTGATGACTATCTAATTAAACCTTTTGCACTTAAAGAGCTCGTTGCTCGAGTTCAAGCTCTACTTCGACGTAGCTACGGTCAAGAAGAACACTCATTAACAGTAGGAGACTTACAGTTCAATCTTCAAACATTAGAAGTCAAACGCAGTGATCAAACCATTCATTTAAATCCAACGTGTTTAGCAATTTTGAAAGAACTTATGATCGCTAGCCCAGGTGTCGTTAGTAGAGCCCGACTTGAAAATGTTGTTTGGAACGGGATGCCTCCTGACTCAGATAGTTTAAGAGCGAATATGTATTTGCTTCGCAAAGCTATAGATAGATCATTTAACTCTCCATTGATTAACACTCACCCCGGTTTAGGCTG
This sequence comes from uncultured Sutterella sp., assembly GCA_937906995.1. Classification (GTDB taxonomy): domain Bacteria; phylum Pseudomonadota; class Gammaproteobacteria; order Burkholderiales; family Burkholderiaceae_F; genus Aphodousia. The sequence goes on along the minus strand of CALESB010000064.1, from coordinate 3,823 downwards.
GTCATTAGGAGGTGATCATGAGTAAACCTTGGGGCCTCGGGAAAAAGTTATTAACTGGCTGGATGTTGCAAACACTAGCCATCATCAGTTTATTTTCTGTTGCTATGCACGAATCAACAGAGTGGATGGAAAAAAGTCTTGTGAGCGATATGCTCCATGATGAATTAACACTATTGATTCAAGACTTTGAGTCTGGCGAAGATATTCTGTTACCTCCCTCCATCCATCTTTACGGTCAATCCTTGGGTCTTCCTAACATTCCCCCTACCTTGCAAAACATCCCTGAGGGATTTAAAGAAATTGTGACAAAGGACGATTCCTACTTTGTTTATAAATTAACCACTGGTGATTTAACGTATGTCTTAGTTCGAGATCAGTATGACTTTGAGCAAAGTGAACAACTCCTAAAAGCATTCATTATTGGCAGTTCATTTTTAATTCTTCTTCTGAGCTTAGGTTTAGGGGTTTGGTGGACACAAAAGCGCATCATGACACCAATTAAAACATTATCATCAGAAGTAAAAAAAGTAGCCTCTGCTGCAAAATACGAACCATTGAAAGGTGAGATTTCTAATGATGAAATCGGAGAGCTAGCTCAAACCTGCGATCGCGCTCTTGAGCGTTTCCACTCTGCCATTGAGCGTGAAAGACTATTTACTGCAGACATTAGTCACGAGTTACGTACTCCTTTAACAGTTATTCAAACCAGCGCTGAGCTTGCGCAGCTTGCTGATTCTCAGAATGCCAAATTGAAATACTTTCAACAAATTGAGCAAGCATGCTCAAGAATGGATGAATTGATTACTGTTTTTTTACAGTTAGCTCGCGATGAATCTTTTGTTCATACAGCTCATCACGATCGCGCAGGTGAAGTAATGAGAGAAGTCATTGAAATTTGGGAACCAATCGCTAATGCCAAAAAACTTGAACTCATTAGTAAAGTGCGACAAATCTGTTATGGTCACTACTCTCCCATTCTGTTGGGAGCTGTTCTAAATAACCTGATTAAAAATGCTGTGAGCTACACCACAAAAGGCCATATAAGAGTTACAGAACTTTCGGATGGATTCGAAATTTGTGATACGGGCCCTGGAATTGCTAATAAGGATAGGGAACTCATTTTTTCTCCATTTACTCGAGCCACAGACCTTGGCTCAGGTAACGGTATGGGCCTCTCAATTGCATCACGAATTTGTCAACGCAGCGGTTGGTCCTTGACACTTGTTGACTGCCCAAGTGGGACGAAATTTAAGTTGACTCTCACAAACAAACAAAAACAAGAACCTATGGACTTAAAGTCCTAATAAGGCATGTTTTGCTGTCATAAAGTCTCTCCACGCTTGAAGTTTGTCAGATGGCGAGCGCAATAAATACGAGGGATGATAAGTTACTATCGTCGGGACATTCTGACCATTTATCACCAAGGAATGTAAGTTTTGTCGCAATTGCTTCATCGTTTTATCAGTTCCAAGAAGCGCTTGCGCTGCAATTCTTCCGGAAAGAATCACGACTTTAGGACTCAGAAGAGCCAATTGTCTTTCAAGATAAGGCCGACACATAGCGATTTCTGCAGGATGCGGATCTCTATTTTTAGGCGGACGGCATTTCAACACATTAACAATGGCAACATCTTTACCACGTTGTAGACCAAGAGCCATAAGAATATTCTCTAAAAGCTCCCCACTCTTGCCGACGAATGGCAACCCTTGAATATCTTCGTCTCTGCCAGGCGCTTCTCCCACAATTACCATCTTAGCAGTGGGTTCCATGACGCCGAATACCGTTGTTAAACGTGATGAGCACATTGACTGACACGCTTGACACTGAGCGACAAAATCTCGCAACTGTGCCCAATCTGCTTGAGCAATCATTTCATTGCTAACAGGTTTTTGTGTAACCTCACCCGGTGTATCCTTGGGTAGACCAAGCGGAGTCAACGAATGGATTTCTTTACGATGTGTTCCTGGGCTATCAAGGCGTTTGACTGAAACCGATTGTTTGATGTCAACAACATTTTCAGACAAAGCTTTGAGTTGTTTAGGCTCATCCTTTGCCATGTCAAGCGTCGCTTTAGAAGAAACAGCAAAAGTAGCTGACTGCGGCTGTGCTGCGACAACGGCACTTTCAATGCTCCCCTTCGTAACTTCCGCAGGACCCTCATTGGCGCTTATTGCTTGCGGTGTCTCCAATGAGGCACCCTTTGACACCACCTCGTCACGCATGATTGCCTCTGGTGACAAAGGATCTTCTTCGTCACGACCGATCCATAAAGGACCAATATCCATAGCCATCCAAATGCGTGCTGATTGCGCGTCCATTTCTCAATTACTCTTTCTTTAATAGTTCACATTGCATGACAATCGCATCTTCTCGACCGTCTTTAGTAGGATAGTAGCCTTTGCGTCGAGAAATTTCCCGATATCCCATCTTTTTATAGAGGCCTTGCGCTGAAGCATTACTAACGCGAACCTCTAAAAACACATTTTCACCGCCCGTTTGCAATGCTTGAGCATGCATTTGCTCAATAAGCATCTGTCCAAGTCCTTGCCGTTGATAGGCAGGATGTACTGCAATTGTTAATATTTCTACTTGCTCAAAAACCTGCATGTACACAAGAAATGCACACAGTTTTCCGTCTGACTTAAGTACTATAAACTGGTGTCCTGCATCAAAAGAGCCCTCGAACTCGCCTAACGTCCAGGCAAATTCAAAAGCTGCACGATCAATGGCAGCAATTTCTGGCAAATCTTCCTTACGAGCTGGAACGATTTCAATCATCACAATTTTTGTCCTGCTTCACGCTCTTTAATAGTTAAGGCGACACGATCTCTGACATACAAAGGAGCCGCAAACTCGGCTGCTTGCCACTGCTTTGCTAAAGAGTCTTTCTGTCCGATAGCCCACTCAATCATAAACTGGGCCTCGGGTGCCTGGAATTTAACAGGGATTGTTAAATTCATGTCATAAACACCAATCGCTGTACCAATTGCCAATTGAACACCATGCATATTTAACCACTGGGCTACGTTTTCGGGTTTAATCAACTGTTCGCCTTGTACCTCATTTAAAGCCCCATCGACAACTTCGTAAATCGCACCATAACACTCATTCATTCGAGCATCATTAAGTACTGCGATTTTAGATGCCTCATATCGATAGTGATAGGCAATACTTTTAAGTGTAGACACACCGATTAAGGGCTTATCCAAGCCATAAGCTAAGCCTTGGGCAATGCCACAGGCAATGCGTAATCCAGTAAACGAACCAGGACCAGCACCAAAAAGCAATCCATCGATTTCCTTTAAAGCCACCCCATTGCCCTTGGCAATTTCATCAATCCAAGGTAAAACACAGTCAGAATGGCTATTGCCTAACCGTTCAAGCTTTTGGGTGACAGTATCGTTAATGGACAATGCGACAGAACAAAATTCTGTAGATGTGTCAAATGCTAGATATTTGGACATGATGAGTTTCACTTAAAACAATGTTTGAAATAATAACATGCATGCCGACTCCTCGTTATTGCTTGAGGTGTTTGTCACGCTTTAGCTCAAAAATGCAACAAACCCACTAACGATAATTAGTGGGTTTGTTGCTTAAAGGCTATTAAAGCGAAACTTTAGTGCATATCAGAAACGCTTTTCAATGTTGGTTCTAACAACATCTTTAGCCAACCACTTGGGAGAGTGATGTTCAGCAGCCTCGTAAGAGATTGTGCCTTCGCCCAAGCCCCAGATACCCTTGAAGTGTTCCCAAGAGAGCAAGGCAAGCGGAATGTGAGCACCAACCACCATCAAAGAGCAGATGATAGAGCCCCAAACAT
>CALESB010000063.1 GCA_937906995.1 uncultured Sutterella sp. | reverse complement strand
ATACCGATTCAGTCAGGTCCCATGAAGCCTCTGAATTTATTCAGAGGTAGTTCACGAGAGTTACTCGACAATCAATCAATATTATTCGACAAGCATTGCGTTGTTTGGTTTATATTGGCTTAGGTCATATCACGTTTGAGATCGTTGCGACCCTTCAAACGACGGAATACAGTCATCTTTGGTACTACGCTTTTCTAGTACCGGGTCTTTTTTATTTAATTCCGATCGTTGCGCTTCTTGTCATCATTATGATTTTTGAGCGAATGGTTCAGCATTAAGGACCGGTCTGTCAAAAGAAAGGGACTCAAATTTGAGTCCCTTTTTCACTGCAGTGGGAGAGCTAAACTCTCCCATATTTTGCAATTAAAGCTTATTAACGTTATGTAAGCAGTAGAGAATGACATCCATTGTGGGAGCCAGGGTATCAATGTACAACGTTTCTTCCGTTGTGTGAGCACCCTTGATGGTCGGGCCTAAGCAAATCATTTGCATTCCTTCTCGCTTAGAAGAGAACCAAGAGGGTTCGAGACCAGCGTGGATAGCAACGAGGCGAGCTTCAACGCCGATCTTCTTGTAGCCTTCTTCGGAAAGCTTCAAAAGGGGAGAGTCAGGATCGCCATCCCAGCCAGGATACTTACTCATGACTGTTAAGCTGTAGCCGTACTTGGCAGCTTCAGCAGTAAAATCAGCCTCAAGTTTATCAACGTCAGCCGTGACGCAAGAGCGAGAGCTCGTACCCACTTCGCAGGCGCCATCGACCATTTGCAAAATGCCGGTATTGGAGGAGGTTTGAACCAAGCCTTCAATCTTCGGGCTCATGGCCAAAACACCTTGAGGTAGATACTTCACAAGTGCGATTAAGTTAGCAGACTCTTCACCCGTCGTAGCCAATAAACCGTTAGATTCAACAGCGGTTAATTCAACCGTCATCTTTTCAAGGGGGAATTGTTCTGCTAAACGCGCTTGCGTAGCAGCAACTGCTGCACGCATTTCTTCTTCCTTGTCAGCCTTTACAGCAAACGTGGCAGAACCATTAGCACTGATTGCATTAAATGCGGCACCACACTTAACTTCAACAAAGCGAATCTTGCCACAGGCTTTTTGCACTTCATCGAGCATCGTCATAACGGCCATACCGGCACTTAAGCGATTGCGATGAATGTCCATACCCGAGTGGCCACCCATGAGGTTGTCAACGGTTAAACGGAAAACGCGACGGCATTCACAAAGCGGCTTCATTTCAAGTTGCTTTTTCATGGAAGCACGTAAATTGCCTGCGCAGGAGTAGCAAACTTCATTTTCTTCTTCAAGGTCAATGTTGATCAAGAAGTCAGAGTCAAGAGCAGCAGGGTCCAAAGCGGCAGCACCATGTAAACCAACATCTTCGTCAGCGGTGAACAAGCAGCGTAACGGACCATGGGCTTCATCGCCAATGGCAAGAGCCAAGCCAGCAGCAACACCGATACCATTATCAGCCCCCAAAGAGGTGCGGTCGGCGGTCATGCGGTCGCCGTTGATGATGGCAGTAATACCTTCGTTATTGAAGTCGATCTTGTTATCGGACGTAGCAACACACACCATGTCCATGTGGGCTTGAAGAATAACTTTAGGATAGTTTTCATAACCTTCAGTAGCAGGAATATCCATCCAGAAGTTGCCGTAGTCGTCGCGATAGTGTTTGAAACCATGAGCATCAGCAAAAGCTTGGAAGTAGGCTAAAGCCTTTTCTGTGTGAAAGCCGGGACGTGGAACTTTACAGAATTTTAAGAATTCCTCGACCGTTGCTGTGGTTAGGCGGTTAGCTGTTTCACTGGCGCTAGCACGCCAAACTTTCTTCGGATCAATTTGAGTTTGCATGATCTCTCCATAAGGATCGTTTAAATAACCTAACTATTTTAGTAGCTTGGTTTTGAATTGGGATAGAGGTAGAGGTAAACACGCCCCTAATGCTAGTTTCAAGTCAAAAAAACGGCCCTAGTGGGCCGTTAGAAGTGAAAAGTGATTGAGTTAAAGACTATTGATCCATTAATTGTCTGTCATCCAAAAAGCTACGATTACCACTTTCTTTTGTATCTCGAAGCATGATATTGCTAGGATCATCTTCATTTTCGAGCTCGAGATTCGTTTCGGCTCGATTACCGTTCCAGTAACCAGCATTCGTAATGCCTAAGCGTTCAGGATGAAACACGGGCTCTAGGCCAGCGGCGCGTTGAGCCTCATAATCTGCTAATGCTTTAAGAGCTGGCTTTTGCAATAGGACGATAACAATGATATTGAGCCAAGCCATGATCCCAACACCAATATCCCCCATTTGCCAGACCATGACGGCAGGTTTAAAAACACCATAAGCAGCACTAGCCAATAAACAGAAAGCCAAAAGGGGACGCAACCATTGAGTTTTCAAGCGTCGGTTGAGATACGCAACGGAGGTGTCCACAATGTAAAAGTAGGCGATCAAAGTGGTAAAGGCAAAAAAGAGCAAGGCAATAGCAACGAAAGCTGCGCCGTAGCCAGGAAGCATTTTTTCTACAGCAAGTTGTGTATAGGCAGGGCCCACTTCAACCATGCTTGCAAGGCCCTTATAAACAAGGCTCGTGCCATTAGTAGGATCAACGACGTTGTAGCAACCCGTAATCAAAATAATGAACGCGGTGCAAGAACAAACTAAAAGCGTATCAATGAAAACAGAGAAACATTGAACAAGGCCTTGTTTTACAGGGTGTGATACGTTGGCAGCGCTAGAGGCGTGTACGGCAGTGCCTTGACCGGCTTCATTGGAATAAACCCCTCGCATTACACCCCATTGGATGGCAGAGCCAATCATGGCGCCAAAGACAGCGTCACGACCGAAGGCGCTATCAATGATTAATTTAAACATGGACGGAATCAGGTCGATGTTGAGCCCCATAATAACTAGCGCAATAACAAGGTAGGCTTGGGCCATGAAGGGCACAACAATCGCGGCAAATTTACCAATTCGCTTTACGCCCCCAAAGATTACGAAAGATAGCAACGTGATCACGCCACAGGCTGTGATAATGGGATCCAAATCAAAGGCATTTGTCATGGCATTGGCAATCGAATTGGACTGAACGCCAGGCATGAAAAAGCCGATAGAGGCAATCGTAATGATGGCAAAAATCATGCCAAAAGTTGGGGAACCAAGTCCTTTTTCAAAATAAAAGGCAGGAGAACCACGATATTCACCATTGATTTTTTCTTTGTAAATTTGACCCAATGTCGATTCGATAAAGGCAGAGGAGGCTCCTAAAAGGGCGACGAGCCACATCCAAAAAATGGAACCTGGGCCACCAAAACAAATGGCTGTTGCAACGCCAGCAATATTACCGGTGCCCACACGACCAGCTAAAGTCATGCATAAAGCTTGAAGGGAACTAACACCAGCTTCACCCTTATCCTTTTGGAAAATAAGGCGAAGTGCTTCTTTAAATCCTCGAATTTGTACAGCGCGAGTGCGGAGTGTGAAAAAAATACCAACGGCCAAGCAAAGATAAACGAGGCCAGGGTTCCAAACGATTTCATAGAGCCAGTTAATAAAAGATTGCATGATGAAACTCTTTTTTGTTGTTGTGAAATGTCGGTCTTAACGTGCCGAGAACGTTTTCAGATAAGGGGCTCTGAAGAACCAGTTTCATCGCTATCAATGTCGCTCTTTTAGATAGATGGCCATGTTGTATTTCCAATAGATTAAGGTTAATAAAAAACCGCCCTGAAGTTTTATCTTCAGGGCGGTTGTGGAATTCTTTTTATAGCACCAAGCGCTATCTCCGCTCCTGAAGATAGTTGTAATGGTGGTGATGGTGACAAACACAAACAGTGTCAACTTGTGTTGGCACTTGTTGTAGAAGTTTGTCGTTAAAGAATGTTGTCATAGATATTTAGGCGCGGAAACCTCTGTCTTTAGATAGGGGAGGAAGCGCTGTTCTCCATTCTCAATTCGGTTAAAAAGATTCTTCTCTTTTAGAGAAGGGGTTTGCGGATACCCACAGGTTCCACTTACACGGTCTAAAACCGGTTAACATCCTTCGCTAATGTTGGAATGGGTTTCTTATCTGCAACATCGCTCCTACCTCTCAGAGCTTTTAATCACAGACCGCAGAGCGTGGAACTAGGATAACATCCCACGGTGCCTATATATTCCAATCCAACGTAGTTCACCTTCCAAAGAAGATCTCTGAGGCTAGTCAGTCAGGGCTTTTTCAAGCCTCTGCCTTTAGGCAAGGGGTATTGACTGTAGATACTCACAAAAGATGTATTTTATTGTCGTCCTATTTTTCTCAATTGTCTTGAGCTGAATTACCTAGAAATTTGGATTGTTACAAAAAGCTCTCAACGGCTTCGTTGCAAAAAGCTAAGATACACACATGATTTTCAAAAAGGTTCGGGTATGACAAGTTTTAATGCATTTCAAAAAGCAATTAGTATTGCTCAAGGGCAAGAGTTACCTCAAATTTGCTTTACCAACGCGGTTGTAGCGGATGTCTTTAGTGGAGAATTCCTTCAAAACGTTGATGTATTAGTCTCTAATGGTCAAGTGGTCGATTGCGTCCCTAAAGCTTCACGCACGGCACAAAAAACGATTGATTTAGATGGTGCTTATTTACTTCCGGCGTTTATCGATACTCATGTTCACATTGAATCCTCAATGCTAAGTCCGGAGCGATTTAGCGATCTTGTTGTGCCCCATGGAACTGGTGTTGTTATTGCTGATCCCCACGAAATTGCCAATGTTGCTGGCACCAAGGGCATTGAGTACATGTTAAAGGCTGCAGCAAATACCCCATTGGATATTCGCTTTATGTTACCGTCATGTGTTCCAGCAACGCCGTTTGAGAATTCAGGTGCAACTTTAATGGCACAGGATCTTCGTCCCTTTTATGCTCAACCTAAAGTTCAAGGACTAGCAGAAGTGATGAATATTCCAGGAGTTTTACAACAAGATCGGGATTTATTGCAAAAGCTTTTTGATGCTAAAGAAGCAGGCGTCGCGATTGATGGCCATGCGCCAATGGTTAGTGGGAGTGCATTGTCTGCGTGTGCAGTTGCTGGTATAGGAAGTGATCATGAGTGTGCGACAGTCAAAGAAATGCAGGAGCGAATTCGAAGGGGTATTGCTGTAAATATTCGTGAGGGCTCTGCCGCAAGAAATTTTGCAGCGCTCATTCAAGGCGTAACTGATCAAAATGCTCATTTGTGTTTTTTCTGCACAGATGATGCCAATCCAACCGACATTGAAACGCGTGGTCATATTGAAAAACATTTGAGGATGGCTGTTAAAGCAGGACTGTCACCAATGACAGCTCTTCGTATGGCAACGCTTTATGCGGCCCGTCATTACGGGTTAAAGAACATTGGTGCTATTGCGCCAGGCTACCGAGCTGACTTTGCGGTTGTTAAAACTTTGACAGACTTCGAGGTCTTAGAGGTTTTCTTAAGGGGGAAACGGGTAGCGCGAAATGGAGCAATTTTGGCGCCAACAAAAGAACTTTATCAATCTGAAAGTGTATTGTCGTCGGTAAAGACAGCTCCGCTTAATCTGGAGAATTTCAAGATTGAATTGTATGGCAGTTCAATCCGAACCATTAAAGTATTACCAGAACAAATTTTAACGGAAGTTGGTCGTCAGAAGATCTGCTCTTCAGACGTGGCGTTTGACGCAAAGGACTATCCTGGCCTTGTCAAGATTGCTGTAATAGAACGTCACCATGAAAAGGCAACGATAGGATTAGGGGTATTGCAAAACTACATTCAGCCGGGTTCGTTGATGGATGGAGCGATTGCAACAACCATTGCTCATGATAGTCACAACGTCGTGATTGCTGGAGGAAATGATGAAGACATGTTGCTAGCGCATGATACGCTCAAAGCGATGGGCGGAGGTATGGTTGTTGTAAAGCATCATCAGGTGATTGCGACCTTTGCGTTGCCGATAGCTGGCTTAATGAGCGATAAAACGAGTGCCGAGGTGATTCAGGGGCAAAGTACGCTTTATAAAGTAGCACAAGAAGCGTTTAATTTTTGTGATGGCGTTGAGCCTGTGATGACATTAGCATTCATGTCTTTACCGGTGATACCCAAGTTAAGAATGACTGATAAAGGGTTATTTGATGTTGAGCACTTTAAGTTTATCGATCTTTGTGTTTAGCGATTTCTTTTTTACGTAAAGAAAAGGGGGCCGAGATTTCAGCCCCCAGTTTCTTTTAAGGTTGGTACAAACCTATTACTTCGTCATTTCCACCAAAGTCTTGTGCGGCATTTCTTGGTGACGTTGAGCAAACGTTTCTTCCCAACGAGCCACTTGGCGACGAACTTGATTGGGCGCCGTGCCACCGATGTGATCACGAGCGGCGATGCTGGCTTCAAGCTTAAGTGCCTTTTCGTAAACGTCGGCTTCAATTAAGCTAGAGAAGCTTTGTAAATCTTCCAAGGAAAGATCTGCCAAGTCGCAATCACGATCTTGAGCCAAACGGACAACACTACCAACAACATCGTGAGACTCACGGAAAGGCAAGCCCTTCTTTGTGAGGTAGTCAGCTAAGTCGGTTGCGGTCGGGTAGCCAGCTTGAGCAGCACGAAGCATTTCTTCGCGGTTGGGTTCGACGCCCGGCATCATTTCAATGAACGCACGCAACGTATCCTTAACCGTATCTAAGGCGTCAAAAATCGGTTCCTTGTCTTCTTGCGTATCTTTTGCGTAAGCCAAGGGCAAGCCCTTCATCAAAACGGTCAAGGAGATCAAATCACCAACAACGCGACCGGCTTTACCACGGGCCGTTTCTGCAACGTCCGGATTTTTCTTTTGCGGCATGATGGAAGAACCCGTCGTGAATCGATCGGGCAACATCATGAACTTAAAGCGTTGGCTCATCCAATAGATCAATTCTTCAGATAAGCGTGAAATATGCATCATGATCAAAGATGCAGCAGACGTAAACTCAATGCTGAAGTCACGGTCACTGACAGCGTCCAAAGAGTTTTGCATAACGCTTTCAAAGCCAAGTAACTTAGCCGTAAACTCTCGGTCGATCGGGTATGTTGTACCAGCTAAGGCTGCAGCGCCTAACGGGCACTGATTGACACGACGGCGCAAGTCGATCATGCGGCTACGGTCACGTTCAAACATCTCAACGTAGGCTAATAAATGATGGCCTAGTGTGACAGGTTGGGCCACTTGCATGTGGGTAAAGCCCGGCATGATGGTTTCAGCTTCGGCCTTAGCCTTGGTGACGAGAACTTCCTGGAGGTCACTCAATAAATGAATAATCGTGTCAATTTCTTCACGCAAATAAAGACGGGTATCGGTCGTAACTTGGTCATTACGAGAGCGGCCCGTGTGTAAGCGCTTACCAGCATCGCCAACCAATTGGGTTAGGCGAGCTTCAATATTTAAGTGCACGTCTTCGAGTTCTAACTTCCACTCGAAGGTATTGGATTGAATTTCTTCAACAATTTGAGCCATACCGCGTTTGATGTCTGCTAAATCAGTATCAGACAAAACACCCACGTGATTCATCATAGTGGCGTGAGCGATGGAGCCTGCGATATCAGCCATGGCCATGCGCTTATCAAAGTCAACGCTAGCGGTATAACGTAAAACAAAATCTGCGACCGGTTCGGAGAAACGACCCGACCAGGCCTTTTTCTTTTGGGCTAACGGATCCAAATGTTCGGTAGCAACTTGAGACATTTTTATACTCGTTTTTATCAAGGTTTTTAAAAACCACATTGTACAGATATTTTTGACAAACTATCTAATGATTAATGATTATTTCTTAACCTATTTTTTTGTTAGGAATCATTGGTTTAAGCAGTGGTTAAGGTGAAAATGAGAATTTAATATCTGGTAAAATGAAAAATTCAAGTTAAATTTTCGACAAATTGTCGAGGATTGCAGGGAATCTTACGTAATTGAGACTTGTCATCATGGGCCTCCGACTATCAGCATAATGAATGCAAGTACGAAGGCATTGGTGATATGGGTTTTGGTTGAGTTTTAATAAATGCTTCGATATCAACGTCCTATTATTTTGATGCGACCCGGTGCTGCCAATGATCGTTTGGGGGACCGTTTAAATCGAAATGGATTTCGCGTATGGAGATGGCCGGCGTTTACGATTGTTCCGCCATCGGATCCAGAGCGAGTTCAAGAGCGTCTGTCGGATTTGTCCAGTTTTGATATGGTGTTATTGGCAAGTCCTACAGCCGTAGCAGCCAGTGCTGTTTATGTGTCTCGTTGGCCAAAACATATTGAATTGGCAACGCTAGGGGCAAGTACCGCTCGTGTGATTCGTGCGGCCTGGGGCGAAGATACAAAAGTCTTATACCCTGAAGGTGACACGGTTGACTCAGGTTCTGAAAAGCTGTTTGAGCTCTTAAAGCATCGTGGCTTTCCGTCTCGCGTTTTGATTATTCGCGGTCAAGTGGGGCGAGAGTGGCTCAAGGAACAGTTGATAGCTCACGGAACAGACGTAGAAGTGTTGCCGGCTTACCAACGTGCACCGTTAGAATTAGATACCGATCAAACGATTGAATTACAGAAGGCGGTTAACGGTCCAGCTCCCATTATCTATTTAACAGGGACCGATGCAGTTGGCGTTTTGTTGCATGCTGTAAAGGGTGTGGCTGGTGCTCGAGAATGGCTTCAAAGAGCTTTTGTATTAACGATTCACCCGCGTCCTAAGGCGATGCTTGAAGAGGTGGGTTTTAAAAACGTTGGATTAATATCCACTCGAGATGATGAAGTTTTACAAGCTGTAGAACATCTTTTACAGCTTGGATCCTAGTTATTGCTAAAATTAATTATTTAAAAATTTACTTATAGGATAGTGAGAACATGTCTGCTTATGTTTTAGGTCATAAGAATCCTGACTCCGATAGTATTATTTCTGCCATTGCTTGTGCTGATCTTTACAAGCAACGTGGTTTGGATGTTGTTGCTGTTGCTCAAGGCACACCCTCTCCTGAAACGGCCTTTATTTTGAATCGTTTTGGTTTGACGGCTCCTGAAGTTGTCGACTCTGTCGCTGGTAAAGATGTTTATTTGGTTGACTTCTCCGATAAGGCTCAAGCCCCTGCAGACATCGATCAATGCAACTTAAAGGGTATTGTTGACCACCATAAGTTGGGTGATGTGACAAGTACTTCTCCGTTGGAATGCATTATTTGGACAGTTGGTTGCACCAACACGATCCTTAAGCGCATGTACGATTACATGGGCTATAAGATCCCTGCCAATATTGCTGGCGCTATGCTTTGTGCCATTCTTTCCGATACGGTAATCTTTAAGAGCCCGACGTGCACGGAAGAAGACAAGAAGGTCGCAAGTGAGTTGGCAGCTATTGCTGGTATTGAAGACATCTATGCTCTCGGTATGGAACTCTTTACCGCCAAGAGCTCCGTCGCTGGCGTGTCTCCGCGTGATTTAATTTTCCGTGACTTCAAGGACTTCAATATGAATGGCGCCAAGGTTGGTGTTGGTCAATTGGAATTGATTTCCTTGGATTTGGTTAAGGATATGAAGGAAGCCTTGAAGGCTGAGTTGGCAGCTGTCAAGAATGAAGAAGGTCGTCACACAGCGATGCTTCTTTTGACCGACATCATGAAAGAAGGCAGCGAACTCTTGTTGGTTTCTGATGACTGCAACCGTGTGATCGCCGGCTTTGGTTTAGATCCGGAATGCTTGGATGTGAGTGGTGAAATCTGGTTGGCTGGCGTCATGAGCCGTAAAAAGCAAGTGGTTCCCGCTTTGGAAGCAGCTTTCCGAGGCTAAGTCAACACTGACGATTTAATCCATCGGGTCGCGGCTCCCAGAGCCACGACCCGTTTATGTTTTTGCACAATGAGTTGCCACATTATGACAGTCTATGTAAGTTCCCAAAGTTATAAGCTTTTCGATCCAGATCACAATTGTCGCGCGTTAGTAGCAGACGTTCGCTCACATATGTATGAAAAAGGGGACACTGTGATTTTGCCAGCTCAATTTATGAATGGCACAATCGAAAATACTTTAAATATCAAGGAAACACTTTGGAAACGAACGCAACTGGCATTTAAGCGTTTGGCTGGAGGGATAAAGCACGCGGATGTTAGAGTGATTGTGCCTGTGCGCTCGCCTGAAGGCTATCAGGTTTTCAGTATATTGAATGATGAGATTTCTACCTTACCTTTGACTGGGTTTGTAGGGGGATTTGTCGTTGATGCAGTCTCAAAGGACTTTCCGTACGCCTTGGTCTACAGAACTGCGGCGTTAGGAGAGACTTTTGAACCACTTTTGCCACCGAGCTATATCCTTGTGGATGGACAGGCGTTTATAGATGATGGCAGAGTCTACATTGGTCAGTGTAAGGTTGTTCGCAACGCCAGAACGCGTGCAACTTATTTAGCCAGCGATAAGATTATTTCATTAGATGAGGGGGGTGCGGCGCTTCTAGGCGATCATCACCTTCGCTTTGAGGGTATGCGCGTTGCTCTTCGTGAGTACATGAACCGTTGTGGTTTTTCTCGCGTGACGATTGGCTTATCCGGGGGACTGGATTCAGCTATTGTTGCAGCTGTGGCTGTGAGCGTCTTAGGTAGTGATCGAGTAAGTGTATTTGCATTGCCGTCATGCTATACGAGTGAAGAAAGCTTTAAAGATGCACGAGAACTTTGTGACAATCTTGGTTTGACACTGCGCATAATGGATATTATGCCGGCTTTTAACCTGCTAAATGAAACTGTTAGTCAACAACTGCCTTATGGTATTGAGACAGGCTTGATGAAAGAAAATTTGCAAGCACGTATACGTGGCATTTATTTGATGGCACTTAGCAATGCAGATGGATCAATGGTTTTAAATACGGGTAACAAGAGTGAGCTTGCTGTTGGGTACTGTACCCTTTATGGCGATATGGTGGGGGGCTTGGCCTTATTATCAGACGTCTATAAGAGCGAACTCTATGCAATGTGTGAGGCCGTTGATTATCTAAAAGAGAAGATCCCTGTGAATATTTTGCTCAAAGCACCAACAGCAGAGTTGAGAGATAATCAAAAGGACCAAGACTCGTTGCCGCCGTATGACGTATTAGATGCTATTTTGCGTCATATGATCGAAGGTCATATGAGTGGTGAGAAATTACGCAAGCGTTGGGGGTCTGATCTAGCTCAACAAGTAGTGCGTTTGGTTAAACGCTCTCAATTTAAGCACCGTTTGGCGCCCTTAGGTGTTAGGCTTAGTGCAGCTCCCTTGAGAAGCTTACCTATCGAATTTTTTGAAGGTCTTCTAACAGAACGTCCTTAATTTTTGGAGATATTTCATGAAACAAGTCGTAGCGATTATCAAACCATTTAAGTTGGATGATGTGCGCGAGGCCCTTTCCGACATTGGTGTTCAGGGGCTTACCGTTACGGAAGTGAAGGGTTTTGGTCGTCAAAAAGGGCACTCCGAACTTTATCGCGGCGCCGAATATATGGTCGACTTTTTACCTAAAGTGAAAATTGAGGCTGTAATGAGTGAGGACCTTGTAGATCAGGCGGTAGAGGCGATTCAGAAGTCTGCTCGTACGGGTAAAGTTGGAGATGGAAAAATTTTCGTTTTCAACGTTGAACAAGTGATTCGTATTCGAACAGGAGAGACTGACGAAGCCGCCGTATAAGTTTCGTCATCAGTGAATCCATCAAAAAAGTTCAGCTTGGTCTGAACTTTTTTGTTTTTCTTGATTTGTGTCAGACAATTTTGCATCTTACGAAATTAAAATAAATTCCACGACGACATCATTTTTTGGGTTTATAGCTTTTTATTGGGTTTGTATTTTGATGTTGGGTGATACAGTATTTTCATTTATTGTGTGTTCGTCGTAGTTTCTTTTATCCATTCATCCACTATTGTTGCAAGAACAATCCCTTTAAAGAGATTTTGGGGATTGATCATGTTTTTTGTGCAAGAAGCTTTTGTTCAAGCAACTTTCAGTGTTACTTCCATTTCTACACGACTGCTCCTACATCCCATTTCTCCATCGGTGTCAACGCCAACGGGAGAAAGTTGGAAAGTTGTCAACGATCGAATTTTGTCTCAAGTCCCTAGTTTGATTTTGCTGGATATGGCCATTAAGGAGCTTGAGCGTGAGCTCAATGGCTATGGGCTAAGGAGTGTAGGAGGGTGGATTTTTAGCTTTGATCGAACAGTTGATATTACCACTTTAATGGAACGATATAGCCGTCGTTACCATTGCTTAACACGTGGCATTGTTGCAGAAGAATTAAAGCGTGCATTAGAGACATTATTTACTCAGGATCCTAGATTTCAAGCAAGATTAAGTGCCTGTGATATTAAAGGAGAAGCGATTGAAGAAGTGACGCGCAGAGTGTTATCTCAGCTTCGATTTACTTGGGAAGTGGATCGGTTGCACATCAGTGATACTAGCGCGTTAGGAATTCGTCTAATGGTCGATTTTCAAGATGTTTTGTATAGACGCTTGAGTGAAAGTGCGCGCGATGCATATTTGATGCCAGCCACACGCTTTAAGCGCTATGAACATTTTCTACTAAAAATGCAGCAATTCAGAGGATTAGACAAACGTTTTGATTTGGTATTGGCTGACTATGAGAAGGCCTTATCACTCTTTCCTCAGGATGGAAGGTCAATATTTGGAGATCAATTGAAACAGTTTCGTAGTCAACTGAAAGGGCTTGCAAACTATATTTCAGAGGAGTTACAAAAAGACTTTTGGGATGAATGTGTCGGTGATGATGAAGACTCCGTTAACCTCGAGTGGGCAATACAGGATGCGTTGATTGAAGATGTGAACGAACAAAATGATCTAGAAAATATAACTGAGAAACTAGACTTGGTGCAGCTTGTTGTGAAAACACAAGTGACTGAAAAGGTGGAAACAATTTCGTCAGAGCCAATTCAAATGTCATTGGCTTTTTAGTCGGTAGTGTAGCGGTGCTTGTTCAATGGAGATTCTTGTGGCTATCGGAAAAAAGAAAGTATTGAGATTTAGCAAAGAAATTTTGCATTTTTATCATTTTCACATCCCTTCGCAATGTTATGATGAAATTGTCTCGAGTATTAGGTCTATAGATTTTTATGCCGATAGGCTCAGTATTTAAAGGAGTTCCTATGACTGCTAAATCAACAGAACAACTCTTAAGAGAACAAGCTCAAGCCGTACTTAAAATCCAAGAAGAAGCGCTGAAGACTCAGATGCAGATGATGGAGTCAATGTACGGGGACAATCCAGAAATGTTGGAGATGATGAAAGCTCAAATCCAGCAGTCTCTACAAAACCAAAGTGAACTGGTATCTCAAGCTCAAACTGCAGCCATGCAGGCGGTAGCTGATGTTCAAAATGGCGGTCAATTTGATCCCCAAGCTCTCATTCAAACGCTTCAGAATAATGCTCAAGCTATGGGCTATGCTGGCGAAAGTGAAGCAGAAAATCCTCAAGAGGGATATGACCATGCGATGAACTATATTGAGCAGCTCAAGACGGACTTTTCTGAACCCGCTCCAGAGGTTGCTGCTAGAGGTTCTCAACAAGCGAAAGTCTTCGCCTATCTGTTAGGTGGCATTGTTGGAAATCTCAATGGTCACGAATTGGATCAGTTGGATCCTGAAGAGCATGAACCTTTCTTTGAAGAAAAGGTCAAGATGATTTTGAGTCAATTCTGGGGCATTACGAATACTGAGGAATTGGGCGAAACATTGTCAGACTTAATTGAAGACGGGGGGATGTCTGCTTTATATGCCCAGTACGCTTCAACTTCTTCCTTTGAAGAGCTTGCGTCAACTTTAGACCCAGAAGATGTCGCTGGTGCAATGCAACGGTGGATGTTTGCACAACACTTTAAAGATCGAGTTCCTGCAGAGCAGATGAGAGGCTGGGATATTGGACGCGCTGCAGCTCTTGTACGATGGGGTCACTTTGTCGGCTTAATCGATGAAGAAACAGCGGAATCTGTTTTGCAAGTGTGTGCAGAAGAAGCAAGTGCTCGCTTTAATGGTTGGAGAGAGTTTGGTGTTTCCTATCTCTTTGGCGGTCTTTTCTGGCGAATCGCAGCCGGCGAAGATGAGGCCGCGGATTGGCTCGACGATGCCGCAGGTGCTTGCGTTGAATTGCTTTCAGATGAGGGCGAATGGTTGAAATACCCGTGGGTTCAATCGTTTAGCTCATGAAATAATTACTGAAGTGATGCCGACCGTGTTTTTAATACGGTCGGTTCACTAAAGGTGAGGTGACAGATGCATAAGACTCTGCAACTTATGAACTTTGATCCTGTGACCGCTTTGCATGACGATCAGGTCGCAGGTACTCAAAAGCGACTCATCTTTTATCAGTCAATTGACGTTGATGCTGTTGATGATCGCCAAATGTCAATGTTGGCTCATGCAGCCAGCGCTGGTGACGCGCAAGCCGTAGAAATTCTTTTAGAGCGCGGCGCTAACCCCAATGCAACCGATAAATATGGACTGACACCACTAATGCACCTAGCCAGTGCCCCTAGGGGCTGGCAAAACATGCCAGAAAGTGTTGAATTGACAGCTATGGCATTATTAAAAGCAGGTGCCAGTTTATTGCCCAGAGATAGTTCTGGACGTAATGCAGCTTTTATTGCTGTTGATAGTTTCTTATATCCCTTCTTCGTTGCCATTGATCATTGCGGCGCAAAAGTTTCAGGACGATTACCTGATTCTGGCTTCACTTTACTGCACTCTCTATGTAACGCTTTGGTGCGCAGTTCCTCTATTGAGCAAGAAGAAAGTGCTTTATTAATTGCTGTCATTTTAGTCAAGAAGTTAGGGCTCGATCCTCAAAGCAAAACAGCCGTCGGCAAAACGGCTCGAGACTTAGCGATTGCACATCACTCTCGATTGATCGCCCCTTGGCTTGTGTACGGAGACAATGTCTTTAAAAATAATGAGTTGGCTCAACTTCAGTTGCAGACTTTAGGGATTAACGCATCAGAAGCAGCACGCATGAGACGTATAGATAGTCTTCAAGCTCTTCTTCAGTTGGGTGAAGTTTATGATGAGCCCTGTATCGAAGGTGTGTGCTCTGGTTTGACGCCTTTGTCGTGTGCAGCTAGCGTGGTCGATGCAGATATCATCAACTTGCTAATAGATGCAGGAGCTAGTCCAACGGCCTGTATCAATGCTAAGACTCAAGATGGGAGAGACGTGGTCGGGACAAGTGCAATTCGGATGCTATTGTGGGCGCCACAATCCCAAACAACATTGCCGACAGGCTTAACAGCTGATGATTGGGCCCAGGCTCTGAGCGCCATGCTTCGAGTCCAAGGTGCTGCTGATGCTCCGATTGATCCTGAAGGTAGGACGCCGCTTTTGTGTTTGGCCCAAAATGTTGAGAGAGGGTGGCAAGCTGGTGAGCGATCTTGGCCTGAATTGGCAACATCGCTTTTGTTAGCCAACGGGGCTAATCCTAATCGCCCTATGCCAGCCAGTGGAGATACGCATCCATTTAGCAAGGTGCCTGGAGGAATCACAGCATTAGGTCTTTTAGCTTGCCACGGGGGAGTCGTGGCTGAGAACATGGCCATTGCGTTGCTACAAGCCGGCGCGCATGTTAATGCGGCAGACATTACTGGCTCAACCCCATTGATGCATGCTGCTCAAATATCCTCACCTTCTCAGGCAGAATCCTTTGTCGAATTATTACTTCAAAACGGTGCGGATCCAACACTCAAAAATAATGCAGCACAAACAGCTCTCGATTTAGCTGCAGGAGCAGGCAATGAAGTGGTAGTAGAGCTTTTGTTTTCAGCAATGGAAAATCAAAACTCAAAGCAAGAAGAAACGGTCTTGTCTAGTAGTGAAGAAAATTCTGAAGCGCTTCAAACGGATTTTTTCTCCCGGATCAGGGCCATGACATCGGCCACAGCAATTAAGACTGATCCAACTGATCAGTTGGATCATGAGCGAAAAGCTCCCGTTAGAAGTTCAAATAACGCGCACAATGCTTCTCAACCTCAGAGCGCCTCCTTTTTTGAACGAATGAGACAACGTTCAGGTGTTAATCCAAAACAACTCCAACCCAATGACGACGAGTCTAGTTACTTAAGTTTGAATCTTTTCAAAGAAGGTCAAACGTTAGATTTGGCAAAGCGGGTACAAGCCTTAAAGGCTTTCTTGAGTTTGGCGTTAGCTCCTGTAGAGCGGGTTGAAGAAGAACTTGAGCTCTTGGCATTAGGGTTACTGTCTGGACGAGCTCAAAATGACGACATGTTATTGGCAAGAAGAACCGCAGACTTATTTATTGCATTGCAACTTGCTACCGAAATGGACTGGAAGGTTGATCGTGCAGAGTTTTGCGATTCGTTGCAAGGGTTGTTGACGTACGAAGCGATCCGTAATGCAGGTTTTTCAGTTTTGCCTTTGCAGGATCAAGCTGAAGACGAGGTTGCTGCATATGCTCGTGCTTTTGATGAACTGGCCAAACTTTGGGGATGGTCAGTTAAGCTCGTTGAACTAAGCATAGATGGTGATTCATATGTATTCGTTTTATTGAATTCACTGAACTTTAATCGAGCTCGACAATTAGCTCAACAAGCAGGATTAACACTACGGGTGGCAGAACAAATAAGATAATTTGGGAGTTTAACGATGCTGAATAATGCTTTATTTGAAGCTGTCAAAGCAAGACACTTAGGGGTTGTTTCGGCCTTATTAAAGCGCGCAGAGAATCTCGACTTTGCGGATTCGGATGGTCTGACGCTATTGATGATTGCAAGTAAAGGTGGAAGTCTTCCAATTGTTAAGGCTTTGCTAAAAGCAGGTGCCAGTCCCTTGATAACAGACCGTGAAGGACGAACAGCGTTGCATTGGGCGGCCATGATGGGTCACTCTTTGGTTTTAGACGTCTTGGTTTCTGAGGGATCAGACATTAACGCTCAAACACGACAGGGGATCACGCCATTAATGGCTTTGATTGATACTCGCCATACTGATGCAGCTCTTCGTTTCCTAGCTCATCCGGAACTTGAGCTTGAGTTGGCAGATCAAGATGGTAAGACTGCTCTTGATTATGCAGCAAGTCGATCGATGCCTGAAGTTTTATCCGTTTTGTTAGAAAGAAAACGTCAGTTATCACCTTCTGCTGAACCCAACCTTGTAGCCAAAGACCGATTCGGGTTGACTGCATTGCACCAAGCCGTTCGTCAAGGTGATTTGGAAACATTGCTTGTTCTTTTGAAAACACCCAATGTTGACATTAATGCTCGTAGCGATGCCGGTGAAAGTGTTTTATTGGCAGCAACCAAGTCCGGCGCAATGAGTTGTGTTGAACAACTTCTTTTGGCCGGTGCAGATCCTGATTTAGCCGGTAAAAATGGAGAAACACCAGTTTTTGAAGCTGCTCGTCTTAATCGCCAGGTGATATTGGAATTGCTCATCAAGGCAGGAGCGAACTGTGATGCAAAGCTTAGAAATGGGCAAACGCCTTTAATGATTGCGATTCGCGAAAGAAATATTGAAATCGTTCGTATGTTGTTGACCCATGGGGTTGATCTTCATCAGCGAGATATGGATGGCAATGGTCCGTTAACGTATGCGGCAGCCTCGGGATTAGAAGAAGTAACAACGCTATTGGTTGAAGCTGGAGCGGATTGTTGACGGTATTTCTCTTCGGGGACTTCAATGTTGAGGAGATATTATGCTTTTAACTGATAGAGAACGAGCCTATTTGGATGCTTGTGATGAAAATGGTGAAACTGCTGTTGGACGGATGTTGTCCTATCTAGACTCCTTATCTGAAGAAGGAGTTTCAAGTGGTCGTTTTACGTTACAAGAATTTGATTCAGACTTAGAGATTGCACTTTATCGAGCTTTTGCTTTATTGCAGTATGACGAATACTTGTCGTATGTGCATGCAGTGGAAGTTTTAGAAAAGGCCCGAGAAAATGCCTCTCATAGTGGTGTTTGGCATTACCGATTAGCAGTTGCTCTTACTCATACTGGGCGGCTTGATGAAGCATTAGATGTTGCAGAAGTTGGAGTAAAAGTTGAGCCGACTTATCCTTGGGGTTGGTTGCACTTAGGCAAGCTAAGAGCACACTTTGACGATAAGATGGGGGCATTAGAAGCTGCGGTTAAGGGCTTAGAGCTAGTACCAGAAGATCCTGAGTTTCTTCAACTAATAGAAGAAATTCAGCTCGACACTCCTTTAACCGTGATGATGTGTCACTATATTGATCCAGAGCAGGATAAAAATCTTCAAAACCTTCAGATGGATCTTCAAGAGGTGCTCAATAAACAGTTAGCTCTAACCTGTATTGTTAAAGATCCAGATGGATTTGAACTTATCAAAAAAGCATTCAACATTGATCAACTAAAGTCAGAGCCAGATGCTCCAGCATGTCTTGGGGCTGATGTTCCGCTCTCTTTAGGTCTTGTTCATGTCGTTTTTCGAATGAACGAAGCTGGCTTTTCCCATCTCTTGCCAACTTGGGTGAAGCATTTCAAAGCTGCGCTAGAGCAGTTAATTCAGGATGGACATTGTGCCTTTAGTGAAATCAGTGAGCTTTGGTTGGATCTCGATCGTACTGTTCATGTTGTACTTAAGCCCGAGTCAGAAAATGGTGAAGCTAGAGTGATGCGTTTTAAGGTCAATGGTGGGCTTTCTAATGAGAGCGCCCTTCCTGACTATGTTAATGAAACAGAACTTAGTCCAGAAATTCGAGCTACGTTAGATCGTGTGGGAAGCTTGAACGAACAGGATAACTATGACGAAATCATTCGCATGCTTGAAAATATTTCGGATTCTGACCGACATCCCGTATTAACGCTTGAATTGGCTCGAGCACATAACAATGCTTCTAAACCACGAGGTTCTGGATTGCAACGAGCGATAGAGTTACTGGAATCCATAAAAGAGCAGTTTGAAGATACTTTTGAGTGGCAATTTCGGATGGGATATGCGCTCTTTTATATGGATCGTGATGATGAGGCAATTCAATATCTTGAGCGAGCAGAAGCTTTGCGCAAAGGAGACCACGATTCGTTGGAGTTAATAAGAGCATGTCGTGGACAAATGAGTTATCCGAGATTCTCAGAGCCATATGCTAAACGTGTTGAAGCTGTATGGAAGACTTTTGAAGAAAAAACGACAGTATGGCAAAAGCGTTTAGCTAAATCTGAAGACGTTCCGGCAGTATTGGGTGAAATGAAGCAGGTAATTAATGAAGCATTGCCGGAAACATCCATTGCAGTAGGAGCTACTGAAGCAGTAGTAGAGGTTAATTTCTCAACGAACAGTAACTATCTCAGTCTTTATCCATTAAGAGCGATGTGCCGAGCCATCCCAGCGTCTCTGCAAAAATGTTGGCAGGTAACACTTTGTCGTTCAGCCTTACCGTCTTGTGCTGATGTTGTTTTGAAGATGGGTTCGCGCGAATATGCAGCAAAGGATCTTGAGATTTGGGAAAGCGTGGAGGAAGATGGAACGCCTTGCTTGACGATTTATACAAAGTCTCTGGAAACGCTTGAAGAGCATGAAGTTGATGATGCTTTCCGAGCTGTTAATTTGCTCTTAGATCATGCATTTGGAGAGGTGGCGCATATGAAGCATTTCTCCAACTTTAGACTATCGAGAAAGCCAGAAAAGGGAGTGGGTTTTTCACTACCAGAATATGTTCGATATATCCGAGAAACTGCCCCAGAAAAGTTGGTTAGTACGTTAGATGACTATCTGGATGAGCCAGTTGAATTCCAATGGAAACATGAAGTTGAGCCTAATTGCGATTATCTTGTTGACGCAAGACGTGGCCGAGCTTCGTGTCCAGCGCTTCTTTCAGCATACTTGCGCAATGAGCCAGAGCCAATGCGACATCTCCATCAGGCCGGTGTGACAGCTGGTGTACTTTTTATTGATAGTCAAGACCATTCTGAGCTTACACGATCTAAGCTTCGAGCGGAGTTACGTCAGTTGTTGTCTGAAAAAGTGAGTCACGCTTATGAAAGTTTTGGGGAAATTGAAGGACAAGATTACGCTTACGACTTGTTCTTTTCTTGGAATTTACCGGAAGTAATTGAGGTGGTAGATCAATTTGGGGAAAGTCATCCAGAAGCGTTGACTTTAGGCTTCCATTCGTTTTTCCGCGAGGCCGGGGCTTTGATCATTAAAAAGCCAGAGGAAGATTGATTATCAAACATAGTGTGTGCGTCAGGTTAACCGATGCACACGCTTTGCTGGAGTGACTCATCATGACTGACTTTCAGAAGCTGATTGATGAAGCCGTCGATGTGCGAACGGATGAAGGGGCTGTGGATGACACGTTAGTTCAATTGCGAAAACACTTCGCTTCAACGATGGATATTCTGTTGGATCGACGATTTGATGCGGTTTGCCAACAATATATGCGTTTGACACACGACAAAGGTTTACTTGCATTAGGACAAGAATTGTCGGCGGTTGGGCTGGCTCTCTTTGATTTGGATGGTGAAGATATTCATCTTCTGACCATCCTCCCGGAGAATGAGTGTGAGGCATTCGAAGCCTTTTGCAAGGGCCAAAATCAGGCTTTTACGCTCCTACGGCAATCCAAACGTCAGTGGGGTGAACCAGCTATACCACGGCAGGTTGAGAAAGTCATGCCATGCGATGAGTATCGATTAGAGGACGATACTGCGTATGATTATTTCTTTAATTCTTTGGCCGGGAATTATGCAGCGGGTGAATGGAAGCCTTCTGGTTCTGAAAAATGGATGAGCGGTTGCTTCGCAGATCTTCGTGATCGACCTCCGAGAGTCGTTCGTTCTCGCAGTCACGCGGGATTGTGTAATTTATCATATTCACCAGAGCTTGAAGTTTATGCTGCCTCTCGAGCTACGGCCAGTAAGATAGGCCGGATCATGGTTGGAAAAAATCCGTCTGCCCTTAACTTTTTTGAACCATCTCAGATTGGGTACGATGATGCACCTCAATCGTCATATTGGGTTGGATTTTCGCTTTGGGTAGCAGATCCTTGTAATGTCACTCACATTGAACTGACTGAGAAGGGGACTTGTAAGTCGGTTGATAATGTGGTCTTGCCTAAGGACGGGTGGGCGCAAAGTTACCATGCAGGGATTGTCTCAGATGGCCTCGGAAGAGTCTATTTCTCCAACGAGTGGTATCAAGGAACGATTTATCGTTGGGAGGCCGGAAAAGTCGTTGAGCATTCCTTTAAATTATCAGGCTACGATCATTTGTCAGATGCCGTGCCAGTGCCAGGGACGAGCCACATTTACATGATTCACTGCGTTAGCGGTCGTGGACGGATTGATCCCTGTCTATTGGATTTGGATATGAATACCGGTCGGTGCAGAGTTGCTGCATTGCCAGGTATAGGTGAAGATGTGAGATGTCGATGGCTAACTCGGGATTGGCTTTTGCTTCAAGCCCATGGTGAGAGTCGAGCCTACGATAGCGCACAACTCATCAATATGACAACGCGTGAAGTCCTTCGGATTAAGCCGGGGATGTTCGGCGAGGATCGTTTCCAGCATCTTGGAATTTTGCCTGATGGGACTGTTGTCATTGTTGTCAGACGTCATCTTGTTGGACCTGTGTTCCTTTATCCCAAAGATTTTTGGAGTTTCCTTCGTGAGTCAGGTAAAAAGCGGCAACTTGAACCGTGGCGAGATTATCAAGAATGCTATCCAAACATTCCGTTTGTGTTACCGAATCGCTCATCGGTGAAAGCGACTTCTAATGAAGAGGGCAAAGAGTGTGTGATCAGTGCAGATTGGCTAATTCGATCTGGCTTTGAAACATTGAGTGACTCGGATCGAGTGGTTCTCTTGAAACGTGTGGCAGCTCGGTTCGGATTAGACTTCTTGGGACTTGAAACCTTTGAACGTTGGGGACAACGTTGCATCACAGGACGTTTTAGGAAGGACGGTTGTGAGTTTGTCTTTGTGCCTGGCGATACTGTGACACTAGGATGGGATCGTTTTGCTGTAGGGTTGGATCACGATAGCCGGGCGGAATTGGAGTATCTGTTTCAAGAGTGGGAGACAGAACAGAATCCGGAGGAGATGATTCGCGAAAGCATGGCTCCCGTTCGACAGGTGGCTATTGGGCCTATGCTGGTGGGGCGGGAGTTAGAGGAACTGTGTTGGGAGCCAGTTGCTATGACCGATCCCAGGCTAACCGCCCATCCTGAGTGGCTGAAGAAGTTTCGGGAGTTTGCCTGGAGCGACCTTGACAGCCTTACCTTGCACAAGTCAACACGCATTGAGCGGACGGAAAAAGGCTTTCGGATCTGCATCTATAATCGCACAGACTACAAAGAGCTTCGTGCTAGGCTGGTAAAGCAGGGTCTTTCACTGCCTACAGCGGACGAGTGGGCCTATCTGTGTGGCGGTGGAGGCCGCACCTTGTTCCCTTGGGGGGATGGAATGGACTACTCCCTGCATCTATACCATTTCGAAAGCTTAGAGGATGAGGACAAGCCATTTGATCTAGAGGAACCCAACTTCTTTGGACTTTCTATAGCCTATGACCCATACAAACGTGAGGTAGTTGAAGCAGAAACATTGACCACGTGTGGCGGAGATGGCGGTCGAAATATCTGCGGTGGTTTGGGGCCACTTTTAGCTTATTTGCCCTGTTCACCACATGCAAAACCTAATAAACATGTTAGTGACGAACTTAACGGAGATTTCGATTTTTATCGTCCGATTATTAGACTTAATGTTAATGATCTGAGTGCCTCTAAGACGGATGATGCCTCCAAGGCATGGAGCGCTAAATATGAGGCTATTAAAAACAAGCTTGTCAGTACCGTTGACTATGAGAAGTACTTTACGCCCGTGGATTCAGTCCATCAGAACATGGCTTTATTGGCATTCGGAGACATCGACTGCCCAACAGGTCGGTTAGTGGCCTGTGATCCGTGTACGGCTATGGAGAATGCCAAGCCGTTTATCCAAAGCATTCCGGCGGGTCGTTATCCGCTAACGATGGCAGTTAGTGTCTCTCGGAACTTAGGAAGTTACTATGTTTGTGCCAAACTAAGCGTTTCTGAGACGAAGCCTGTGCGATATGAGTTAGGTATGTGCGGAGGTGAAAACTTAGATGCTCTCCTCAAAGATGACGACTTCTTTGGATTTTCTGTGGATGCAGGGATGGCAACGCTGACGGACGAACATACGCAAAAAGCATTTATAAGTTATTGGAAAAAGCGCGAAGCTGAAGAAGAGGGAATTGATCCTTATAACGATTTGTTTGCGGATCTGTTGGAAGAGAATGCAGGTCAATATCCGCAGTATCAAAGTTCTGATGGTGATTGGTGTGCTTGGACTGTGCCAGAGACGAACTGTCGATTGGTGGTCTTTACATCAGGTCTAGGTGATGGTGTCTATCCGACGTATTTTGGGTATGACGCGAATGGGCAAGTCTGCGGTGTATATGTGCCTTTTATTGACTTAGACCAACTCTGAGAGGCTTGTCAACAAAGGAGTAACGATGATGACGAGTCTACTCGCGGGTATTCGCATACGACTCTATGCTGTCCTATTTTATGCTGATCGTTTTAGTCGATGGGCTTTGACGGATTCGCCGCGATGGCTTCGGTGGTTGGCGAACCTCAACCTTCCTAAAAAACGAGCCAATCGTGAAAGGGAGGACCATATCTATTTTGAGTCTCAAAAAGCGCTTACCCCTTTTTTTGTTTTGTTCACGCTCTTTCTGTTTGTACTTATTTTGAGACTAACCAACGGTTTCATTCTCGAACTATTGATCTTAGGAAAAGGTTTTGGCTTATTGGTTTTCCTTGGGTTGATTTGCGGATTGACCTTTTGGTTAGAACACAAAGTGATGGGGACAGAGTATGTGCAACGAGGAATGCTAAAAAGGATGAGAAGATTACCCAAAGAGAGTCTTTTTGGGCTGATGGTGCAGGCGAATTTAGGACTCGTGTTACTGACAATTGCAATGTTTTGTATGCTTATATGGTGACGATCGTCAATCACTCGTCAGTGATTAGAGTCGCATATTGGATACGGTGATTTATGGAAAAATCTATGTTTTTACCTAAATGTAATAGTGCTGATGGTCGCTGTTACTGGATGAAGCCTGAGGTTGAAACGGTGTTGAAGCCACTCTTTGACCAATGCATCCAGGATGCTATTGACGGGAAAATTACGCGTTTGGATTCCCATTGGCCAGCAGTAGTGGTTAGTAGTCAAGGAGCGCCATTTGAGGTGTGGCAACTGCTTCGAACATGGACCGAAGCGCAAGAGGCTGAGACTCTTGATGCGGGAAAGGCCATAGCCTTCTGTGAAAACCTGCGCAGACAGAGTCGATGGGGTGAGATTGACCATCACTTATTTGATATGCTCAAACGGGAGCTTCAGGAGAAGTATTTTGTCGCAACAGGCAATGAAGACGACCACTTCTGGGATCGAGAGTATTCCCTGAAACCAGGTATCAGTGCAGATCAGGTACCGGAGCAGTTGCTTAGGTTCGCCTGCTATGTAGCGGTGAGCTATAAGGTATACGGTTTAGACTTTCAGTATTTGGACACTAACTACCTCTTTGGCTTGGTGGAGAAAGTCCGTCCAGACATGGTGAAAAAGCTCAAGGAACAAGGAACAGGCAGACTACCTCTAAACCTCCAAAAACGGAAGACAGAACATTTCTCAGCGTCGGCTAATGATGCCTTTGCGGTTATTCGTATTACTGGCAAGGACAGTACGGAGGCCTGTTATTCCGAAGTACTGAACTACCTTTGTGAGCTTCTAGCACTGGAAGATTTTCCTCGTAGCTATGCCGTGGAATTTAAAGGTCCTGATAAGAAATATTTGCCCATTACTGGGCTCCCTAAAAAGGGCATTAACCAACTTTGTGCTTGTGCTGTTGAATTTCCGTCTCTTCATTCTCTACTTGAACGGTATGCTCGTCTTGCTATGCGACAGTATGAAAGCTACACCAATTTGAATGATGAGCAAAGTGGACTTCCTGGAAGTTTTGCTGTGTTCGCTTTGGGTATGCAGGGGGATGTCTGGCGACAGTTGGTCTGGGATTATCTAGACCTTTGTGATGATGAGCACTCTCGCTTACAGGAAAAGTTCCTCAAAACGTATGTGAAACAGTACGGGTTTACTAAAGAAACTGTGCCGATTTTCATTCGTGGTGTTCTATCCATGCAGAACATGAAGTATTCCAAGGACTATGCGGCATGGATGTCAAATAAGGAAAGTCTTGACGCTCTAATTACGGCAAAAAATCATTTTCAAGAGATTGTTCCAAGTGGATTTTTTGCCGATGAGGGTGACGATGATGACGAATGTGATGAACTCACTCAGGATAAGGAGGCCAGTCTAGAAGAAGTGTTGCAATATGCATGGGAGACTGTTTGTTATGTAATTTGGGGGAAAGCTAGCGCTAAGGGGGGTCAGAAGGTTTTAGAAAGCGCTCCAGAAAAACTTCAAAAGCAATATCAAACTGTTTTTAGTAGGTTAGATTGAAAAACATAGGTCATCTCATAAAAGTGAGGAGACGTAAAAAGCAATATCTCTCAAAACGGTCAACAGATGTAGTAATTCTTAATGGAATCATAATTTTTTCTGTAGTTGGATAGAAAAAAACAAGATGAGTCCTTGGCAAAGGATCGATCCGAGAAGAGATGTAGGGTACCAAAAGATCAATGCAATTATGAAAATTAGCACTGTAGGGTCAGAAAATTATGATTTCAATCGCACTACTAATTTTAATGGCATTAATGCTTATATTATTAACGTCATTAAGAAAAAAGGCTGGTCCCATTGGAAAGAGATTAATTCTCATAATATGCATATTGATAGGCTTGTATATTTTGTTTAACTTGGCCTTGGTTCTTTTCTTCTTCTTTGGTGATGTTTCATCAGAAGAGTTTATGTGAAGCAGTCAATGATTAAATGGTGGTTAATCATGAGAATCCCCGCATTTTTCTATCTCCAGTAAACCTTAGTACGGCAAGGAAAATTTAGATCTTAGGCGATTCAATACCTACGACCGCGATCATCGAACCTTGATGCATCATTTCGCCGCCTTTGCAATTAAGAGGAACACAAGCTAAAGAATTGCTTAACTGATGTGCAACAAAGTATGGTGATTCTACGACTTAATCTATTAACGATAGAGCTCTAGTTTCGAAAGATGCTAGAGCTTTGCTTTTTAATGCTTGGAGTGAACAATGATTAAGCGTCGTCTAGCAGAAAGGATTGCTTTGGAAAGTATGTTGTGTGTACAAAGGGCGTTAGTGATAGGTGAGGGATGCTCAAATTGCAGAGACTCGATCCGTAGCAGCAAGAAAGATTGGGATAAGCTTGATGATGGCTTAAAAATATTTAAAGACTTCCACTGCGCGATGTCGTTTGCAAGTTGATCATGCTGGAACTCTAATTGTTTCTAGGAGTATTTCTCATTGTGAGTTGAAATCACTCTTATTTATACTGTCTTCTGAGCTAACCCATTTCGGAGGCCCAGATGTGTAGTCCAACGAGCCGTTTGATTTTCTTATTAATGAGTGGCCTACTCATTCAACCATTTATTTTTGACAACGGCCCAGATCCTGTATCAGATGGTTATGCGCGCATTGTCGATGATCAGGGGCGAGTTGGCTATACAGATGCTCAAGGTACAGTCAAAATTAAACCTCAGTTTGCCTATGGATTCCCATTTGAAGAAGGTATTGCCCGGGTCACTAAAACTGGAAAGTTGGTTGAAGTATCAGGTTCTGATGGTGAATACCATCGGTGGGAGAGCGATGACTGGTTTTGTATTGATAAAACAGGAGCAGTTGTTGACCGTTGTTCTTTAGAGTCAGTGCGCTGAAGTCACTTTGCAGGAGGTGGCTATGGATGAATTCATTACCCAATTGTTCAAAGACTATAACGACCTCATCTGGCTTTTGTTCGGTTGCATTTCAGTGATTGGTTCTGTCAAAAATTGGAACTGGCTGTGTGACCCAACAGGCAAGCCTCATGCTCCATTGTTGACTCGTGGGCTTTTGAGATTCATTTTCTTTTGTCTCGGTCTTTTGCTCATTGGATGTAGTCTTTATTTCCTCTCAAAACGGTTTTAACAGTAGAGGTTTGTGATGTTGTTCACTAAAAAGAAAATAGTTTCGATGTCGGTGGGTGTCGCTCTTCTTGGTACGGTAGCCTATGGCGGCCTCATGTGGTGGCAGCTACAAACATTCGACAAAATGGGCAAGACTTTATCTGTCCGCAATATGGGTTTCTTTGCTTTGGAGCAGGAGCGATTGGGAGGAGATTGGTTTCATCGCGATTTGGCGTTACGAATTGGATTTCGAGAGGATGATGGGCTGTCCGAAGTGTTTCTTGAAATGAATGGGCGTTTTACGCCAGGACTCTTTCCATCGATTCGTTTTACTGCAGTGCCCGTAGCTGATCCAGAACGGGCCATTTTTGTTAAAGCCAATCCGAGAGCTTCAATTGACTTCAATGCTTTGATGCAGCCCAAAGAAGCAGAGATTCATTGGGTGAAGGCGTCAGAAGGCAGTGATGTTGTAAGTGATGGTCATATTGTTGCTAGGCTTGATGTTGATGTCGCTAAAAAGGATGTCAGAAGCTTTTCGGTCAATGCCAGTTTAGGGGCATCCGAAACAATGGGTGAGGGTGGTAAGGTTTATTTTGGCGAAAAATCCTTTGTTTACGACTATCAAGCATCACCTCGCACATTAACTTTTTCCTATGTTTCTGAAGGCGATAAGGCTGAAAGCGAAGTAATGCCCATTATGTTTGGGCCCTTTGAGTATCAATTGAAGATCAGCCCACAAAAAGAAGGTGATATTAAGGGTAATTTGACTGATATTGAGTTCAAAGCAAAGGAAGTTAGAATTTACGAAGAAGGGCTGCCACCTTTGAATACGCACTTTAGTGCGTCTATGCTCACCCCTGAAGACGTTTGGTTGCCATGTCTTTCTGCTCAACTCTTTTTGGGTTCGGTTACGGCTGATCTACCTGGGATCTGTCCGTCGGGTACGCTGATGGATCCTTTCGCGATTATGGGTCAAGGCCCCATTCATGGTGAGATACGTGATTTTTCAATGACATGGGCGGGTACTGATATCAAAGTCAAAGGCAAATTTGTTAATCATGGACTCCCGAAGGCGAGCTTTGATGTAACTGCGGAAATATCGGATCTGAGTAAAAAGAAAGATGTGCCTGTTGCTGCCACCATACTGACTCAAGATCTAAAGCGTTATGTTGAAGCTCTTGAAGAAGAAGGAGCCGTTAAGAAGACGAGTGAGTCTGACTACCAAACAACATTGGAGTTTGGTTTGACACCAGAAGGGTTATTGAAGATGACCGCAAATGGCCAGGATCTGACTCAGCTTAAAGCCTCGTTTGAGATAACCTCTCCCTTCTTTGATCCTAGCGTGATTCTTATTACGGTAACCCCACTTAAGGAGCCCTACCTTTCAAAAGGCATTGAAGATGATGTTATTGTCCCTTTAGAAAAGGTATTGATGGGACTTGATGATGTAATGCGTTGGTCATCGATTCAAAGCAATGATAAAAGTCAGGTTTTGCAAATTATTGTAGAGGATCCTGATAAGACGGAGGGAGTGATTAAAGTATTAGATGAACGTTTGACAAAGCTTAAGGAAACTGTTGGGGAAGCGGTAGATCTTGAAATGCGTTACCCTGATGTTGTCCCTGAAGGAACGATTAAATAGCGTATCTCGTTTTTGGAGTTTCTATGCCAGATAAAGCATGTATGAAGTTGATCCAGGAATGCCATTTGTCTGGTAAAGATCAACGGAAGTGCCAATGTGAGGACGCCTTAAGTCCACTTTTACGAACTGTGTTGAATGTTCACAAAGTACCTTATGCTACGGGAGGCCGGGCGTGATATGAATGGTATTCTTTTGATTGTTGGTGGATTGATTGGCTTGGTGTTGCTCAAGCAACTCATAGATCGTGATTGGTTAGGACTTTTTCTCAGTCTCATTGCTTTGGCAGTGGTGTTTGGGACCGGACATCAAACGAAATAGATGATCAATAACGGTGGAGGTTAGGTGATGAAACTCAAATACCAATGTCCCGTTTGCGGAACATCGTTAGGCTACCAAGGGCTGTGTTGGAAATGTCGAGCTACTCAAGACCGTGCTGAGGTGGCTGCATGGTCTCATGAAAAGATTAAGTCTTTACAGATACAGCTCGCTGACAATATTAGTGAGCTTGGGGATTGGAGTGGTAAAACATATGAAGCATTTTGGGGGCTCTTATCTGGACACGATGCCATTACGCCAGAAATTCAGAGGCAAGCTGTAGCTCACCAAGTCTATTCGCCAAGCGCACTCTACTATCGAGCGCCCGAAGATGTTCGCGACCAATTGATTGAGGCACTTGACCAAGCGGTTTACCAAAACACAGCTTCTGAATTGATGAGCTGTTTGGCGATGCAAGGTGATGATAAAGTCCTAGAAACCTTATTGGCCTTAGAACGTCATCCTCGTCCATGGCGTCAATTTTTGCATGTAGATCCTTCGGTTTACGCTCAAGAGGGTGGTTGGACCTTTGACAAGTCAGGCAAACGAATTCAGCTGAATTTTGACGTTTGTTATCCAATGGTCAAATCGGAAAACCCGACAAAATCACCTGTTCGCATTGGACGAATCAGAAAAGATCGCTGTCCTCATTGCGGCGGCCCTATGGTTGACATGTTGATTGTGGATGGTCATGACGAACGACTGGCCTTTCTAGGATTGGGTGGCATTTTGACGGCTACTTGTTGCCCGAATTGTGTGGGATTCTTGGCAGGACCTGCCTTCAATCGCTTCTCGCTAGATGGTTTGTCAGAGGTGTTGCCGTCTCAGATGTTTGATGGTAGCGAATCAATGAAATGCTACATCCCTGACGAGGAATATCAGGCGATGGAAGCCAATGAACTTGTGTTGGCTGATCAACCTAAACCGCTGTTTTATGGCGCGGCTTGGGAGGACGTTAATACGATTGGCGGTTTTGCCAATTGGGTGCAGGATTGTGAGTACACCATCTGCCCGGATTGTGGCAAGCCTATGAAGCTCTTGGGGCAAATTCAATGGGCGACTTTGTTCGATGGTATGGAAGGCACGCTCTATATTGAATTCTGCCCGGACTGCCAATTGGTGTCCATGCAACATCAACAAACGTAATTTGGAGTGAAAGATGCAACTTCCTCCTCGCGATGGCGTCCATCAACGCTACTACTTGATTCACAAACCTGACACTGATCCTGAAGTGCTCAAACAGGCAGATCAGTGCATCGAGGATGTATTAGCCGGGAAAGCGAAGGAAAACCATTCGGCTTACCCCATGGTTGTCAGAAACCAAAGTGGTACGCCGTTTCTTCCGAGTCAATTGTTGGATCGGTATCTCGCTAGACTGCCGGTGAAGGGCTTCCCATATGATGAGGCGGTCGGCTTTTGTGATGCGTTTCGGCGGTTGGTTGGCTGGAATGAGATTCATTATGCTTTGGGTCAATTTGTTAAACGAAAGGTTCAGGAGAATTATTTTGAGGCAGGAGAAAAGGAAGATGACTTTACGCCTTATCCACCTTGCACAGTCTGCCCTGAATTGTACCCAGAGGATGTGGATGAGAATCTTTTGCGTTTTGTTTGTTATGTCGCTGTGAGTTTTACTGTCTATGGTGCTAGCTACGACACACTAACCACTGATCATTATCTCAGTCTTGTTTCGCAACTTCGACCAGAGATGGTGAAGCATTTAAAAAAGTACGGAAGTGGCAAATTACCCCAAGACATTCAAGCGCGTAAGACGGTCCATTTCAGTGCGACGACGAATGATGCTTTTGCGACGATTCACATTTCGGCTAAGGACGCTACTGAGGCGTGCTTTGCTGAAATCTTAGATTATTTGTGTGAGGTATTGGAGCAGCTAGACTTTCCTCGCAGCTTTTCAGTGGAATATCGTGGCAAGGACAAACGATATCTCCCAATTCCAGGTTTGCCTAAGAAGGGAATCAATCAGCTCTTTGCTTGCGCCGTACAGTATCCGAACTTACATCCAGTGATTGAGCGGTATGCTAGATTGGCTATGCGAGAGTATGAGTACTACCAAAATATCGCCGAGGAATACTGCGCGATGCCTGGTACCTTTGCAGTGTTTGCATTGGGTTTAGAAGGGCTACAGTGGCGGACACTAGTCTGTGACTATTTGGATTTATGTGATGACGAACATTCCTCTTTGCAGGAGAAGTTCATTCATACATTTTTCAAAAAATATGGATTCACTGTTGAAACAATGCCCGTCTTAGTCCATGGTGTGCAGTCTATGCAGACTATGAATCCAGATAAATTGTTCCGAACGCTGATTGCCAACGAAGCCAGCTTGAATGCGTTGTTGGAGGTTAAGGAGCATTTGGCGGATTACCTGCCGCAAGAATCCGATCGCGACAAAAGATCCTTGGAATTTTTGTGGCAAGAGGTGCTTTGGGGAGTTTGGAGTACGGATTCTCTAAACGGCGGGAAGACGGTTATTAAGAAAGCGCCAGAAGCATTGCGAGCGCGATATCAACAGATTTTCTTGTAAGGATTCAGTATGTACAAAATCGCTTACCTTGGCTGTTGGGAATCTGTCCCAGAGCTTGTCGCTGCTATCTGTGAGCATGACACTTTCAAGTTAGATGCGTTAATTAAAGACGGTCTGGACTTGGATGCTCCTATCCAAATCAGCGAATACATCAAGCTGATGCCATTGGAGATCGCTGTTTTTCGCAATGATGTCTCCATGATTCACTTTCTATTAGAGAAAGGTGCAGATCCGAGTCTAGCCGTTGAGCAACCACTTTTATTAACTGCGACGCGTTGCAGTGGCCCAGAGGTAGTGTCACTCTTTGTTGGACAGGTTGGCGACCTCAGTGTTAAACAGAAAGAGCGGGCTTTTCAGGAAGTGCGCTGGGGAAATCGACCGGAAAACATTTCTGTGTTAGAGAAAGCTGGCATTAGTGTCGCTCAATTTGGGGGTGAGGCATTCCGAGCTGCTGTGTCCGAAGGTAATACAAAACTGGCTCGACTGCTTCTCGAAAAAGGAGCGGATATCAATTACCACAAGCCGGACATGGTGTTTCCATACGCTTCTACACCTGTGACTGAAGCAGCGAGGAATGATGATTTCTCCATGGTCCAGTGGCTCATAGAGCATGGAGCTGACATCACTATTGCTGATAAATACGGCGACCGACCTTACACCGTGGCGGTGCAGAACAAAAATCAGGCGTTGGCCAACTACCTGAAGGCCCAGGAACCAGAGGACTGGCACAACGAGCAGGAAAAGATCCGACAGCTCATGCCCTACAAACTGCCCGCTAAGCTAGTGAAATACTTAAAGACAGGACCACTGCGGTTGGTGTTCCCAGATCGAGAATGGGTGAAGTGGGCGGAGCTCTATTCCTTCATGGATGTGCAGGAGATGACCTGGAAACGGAAAAGGTTGCTCTCTCTCATGGCGGCTATGGACAACTATAGTGACTACTTGTTGCTATGGAGTCCAAGGGATAAAAAGCTCTGTTATCTGGACATCGAACATGAGGAATTCCACCCACTGGCTAAATGGGATGACTTCATTTCAGACCCTGGAAGGTATCTGAACTGTATGATCAAAGGGGAGTTTGAGAAATAGGAAGAGGCCACCCATTCTATTTAAAGCAAGGCGGGAGAGGATTTATATTTTTAACTTGCTTCATTGAAGTTGAAAATCCTCTTGGAGAGGCAATAAAGGTTATGTGAATGACTTCAGCAGTTACTTTAATTCTTCCAGACATTTTATTGATTTCCCTGGGCTTCTTTTTAAGAGCTTTCCTTAAAGACGGGGTCTTTCATGATGGCTTTTGGAGAAGCACTGAGAAACTTGTTTTCTACGTGCTTTTTCCTCCATTATTATTTTCGTCAGTAGCAAGCTCTCACCTATCAATATCAGAGGCAAGTCAGTATTTAAGCGTTGCTATAGCAACCATGATGATGGCTCTTTTGTTCTCTTATCTCATTCGTTATTTAGTTAAAGCAGATGATGTGAGTCATGCATCAGCCTTCCAGTGTGGCTTCCGATTTAATAGCTATATTGGATTTGCTCTTGTGAGTCGACTGTACGGTAATGAAGGATTAGCACTATTGTCGCTATTGATCGCTTTTTGGGTCCCTATCAGTAACACGATTGCTGTTGCCGCATTGGCCACTGCAGTTGCAAAATCAGATGGGCAATCGGGATCATCGAAAACCTATACCAGAACTTT
This sequence comes from uncultured Sutterella sp., assembly GCA_937906995.1. Taxonomy (GTDB): domain Bacteria; phylum Pseudomonadota; class Gammaproteobacteria; order Burkholderiales; family Burkholderiaceae_F; genus Aphodousia. The sequence continues at coordinate 5,238 of CALESB010000063.1, read as the reverse complement.
AAAAGCTGTCGTAAAGAATCCGCTAATCATCGCAACGAGCGCAGGTCTTCTCGTTAATCTTCTGGGGGTTTCTTTGCCATCTGTACCAATGCAAGTTTGCCAATCATTAGGGAAGGCCTCTTTGGTAATGGGACTGCTTTGTATCGGAGCAGGTATTCGCCTCAATAGTCTTCAATTCAATGGAACTCTTATTTTTGCTAATACTGTCGAGCGCTTAATACTTGTTCCCGCTTTAGCATTTCTGATGTGTTGGTTATTTGAGTTGCCTTTAGCGGCCCAAGGAGCATTAATGGTGTTTGCGATGTTACCGACGGCTCAGTCATGCTTTGTCATGACGGCTTCTATGGGAGGAAATGCACCATTGGTTGCCAATGTCACTACGGCTCATACAATAGCGGCCATTGTGACCATTCCTATTTGGCTGTCTTTCTTAATATGATCTGAGCCAATGAATGTGGGTTTGAAATTATGGATTAACTTTTGCTAGAATTGCACCCGCTCGAGTCCTTGCTAACCTCGTTAAAAACAAGAATTATGACAACTAAAGTATCTATTACCTACATGGTGATGTGCGTCATTTTTTGTACGGCCATCATCGTCTCCAATCTTTTTGCGACCAAGATCATTGAAATTGGTCCATTTACAACCACTGCTGCACTAATCGTTTTTCCGCTTTCTTATATTGCCAACGATTGCGTTACCGAAATCTGGGGATATTCCAAAGCGCGCTTTATGATTTGGTTGGGCTTTTTTATTACTTTGGCCTTTATTGCCTTATCTGCCATTGCGGTAGCCTTACCAGAAGCACCTTATTGGCAGGGTAAAGCTGCCTTTGATTTTATCTTTGGATTGGCACCTCGTATCACAATTGCTAGTTTGGCCGCGTTTCTTGTTGGCTCAATGTTAAATGCATTCGTGATGAGTCGTTTAAAAATCGCGTATCAATCCAAGGGTTTTTCGTTCCGAGCAATCACATCTTCCATTATTGGTGAAAGTTTTGATTCTCTCGTTTTCTATCCAATTGCATTTATCGGACTACTGCCGGTTTCAGAGCTATTCAACTTAATGTTGTTCCAAGTGCTAATGAAAACTGTTTACGAAATTGTGGCTTTGCCGTTAACAAAGCGCCTCATTCGCTACATTGAGTCTTATGAAAAGCCTCAAGTTTGTCCAAGTAATGCTTTAAATAACACGATTTAATAAAGGGCAGTTATGCAATATCAACGTGAAACTGAGGGGTTGCGTAGTCTGGGTAAGAATACGAACTATCCGACACAATATGCACCTGAAATTTTGGAAGCTTTTGACAACAAGCATCCAGAAAATGATTATTGGGTCCAATTTAACTGCCCAGAATTCACAAGTCTTTGCCCGATTACCGGGCAGCCAGACTTTGCTGAAATCAAAATTAACTATATGCCTGACCAAAAAATGGTTGAGAGCAAGAGCTTGAAGTTGTATTTATTCAGCTTCCGTAACCATGGCGACTTTCATGAGGACTGTATTAACAAAATCATGAAAGACTTAATTAAGCTCATGAATCCAAAGTATATTGAAGTGATCGGTCTATTTACTCCAAGAGGCGGCATCTCGATTTGGCCCTACGCAAACTGGGGACGTCCTGGCACAAAGTACGAACAGCTTGCTCAACACCGCTTGATGAATCACAACCTTAATCGTTAATACTAATTTGTTCGATTAAAGTCGGTTTTTTCGATTTACGAGATGACGGCGAACTTCGCTTCAAGTACAATTTGAGCTAATTTATATAAAACAAGATGACTGGCTTAAGTTATTGCTATTGTCGACATATCAAACACTTAAGCATGCTCAGTCGCTTAGCGATAGGTGAGGCAAGGTGAGAATTCGTTGCCCGCCTATTGGGAACTGTTTACTCGCCTTCAATTCGGAGTCTTCTTTACATGTCAATGCTCTATAAACTCGCCCGCAGTGTGCTTTTTCAAATGGATCCGGAAACGGCCCATGGTCTCATTATGAGCAATATTGATTGGGCTTCTGCTGCAGGGTTAACCCGTTTAGTTGCTGGATTGCCTAAAAATGATCCTGTCACTGTGATGGGTCTTACCTTCCCCAATACAATCGGCTTGGCTGCAGGTATGGATAAAACGGGCGGACATGTCACCGGTCTTGGTCGTTTAGGTTTTGGTCATATTGAAACGGGGACGTTTACGCCTGTTGGTCAACCAGGCAATCCTCGTCCTCGTTGCTGGCGTTTGATTCCTAAAGAAGGTGTTGTTAACTATATGGGATTTAACAACCCGGGTGTTGAAGCCGGTATGGCCAATATTGCTCGAAGCGCAACCGGTTTTCGTGCGAAGGGCGGTATTGTTGGTGTCAACATTGGTAAGCAAACACCCACGCCAGTTGAAAAGTCTTTGCCCGATTACATTGTTTTGATGGATAAGAGCTACGCAACGGCAGATTATCTTGCTATCGATATTTCTTGCCCTAACATTGCTAACTTAACGGCTCTTCAAGAGGGTGATTATCTTGACGAATTGGTAAGTGGCATTGCTGATAAACGCAAAGCGTTGGCCGATAGTACGGGTCGTTATGTACCGATCACCGTTAAGATCGGTCCTGACTTGACCGATGATGCGATTCGCCGTGCGGCAGACGTATTTGTTCAGTATGGTATGGACGGTATTACGGCAACCAATACGACAAGCTCTCGCAAGGGTGTCGAAGGCGAGCCTAAGAGCGAAAATCCTGGTGGCTTATCGGGTCGTCCGCTCTTTGAACGTTCAACCGCTGTTGTTCAAGTACTTTCCGATCACTTGAAAGGAACGTTGCCGATTATTGCCTCTGGTGGTGTTATGACACCTGAACATGCCGTAGCTAAAATGGAAGCCGGTGCAAGTCTCGTTCAACTTTATACGGGCTTTATCTACTACGGTCCAGAGCTTATTCAAACTGCTAGCGACGCTATTGCTCAGTGGCGCAAAAAGAATGGTCGTTAATCACTAATTAACGCTCAGGATATTTAAAAAAGCTTCTGGCTATCTTCAAGTCCGAAGCTTTTTTTGTATCCCATAAATGTACAAAGGCTAAATCAGTAATCATGAATTGTTCGCTTCAACGCTTTTTGTATGCCTAGTTTTAGCAAATCATTAATTCTATGGTTGAACGAGGGCTCACCATTTGATACCATTAGAAGAGTATATAAATTGAACTTATTTTGAGTTATTTAACTCAAACAAGTCTTAAGTTAGGTTTAAGGACAAGAAGAATGAATACGACCAACGATTTTAGCGTTCGCATTATGAAAATCGATCGCCTCATTGCTGAAAAAGGTGTTGTGACTTTTGAAGAATTGCAACGTGCAACAGGTGCAGCACCGGCCACTGTGAAGCGCGATATTCGCTATATGCGTGAATCCCTCAAAGCTCCTATTGTTTTCTCTCGTGTTCGTGGTGGCTATCTTTTTGCTAAAAATCGTGCAGAAGCTAAGCGTGACGATTTTTACGAACGTCGTTCTTCTTGGTTTACTCCTGATGAACTGTATTGCTCGGTCAAGACCTTGGAACAGTTCGAACAATTACAAAAAAATCGCAAGGGTTATTTGACGAAGGATCTTCGTCAAGTAGGAGCTCGATTGCGTACAGCGATGTTCGAAGAGGCCGCTAACATTGATGAGTTAAAAAAGCGTGTCATTATTGAAGAGCCGGTTCGTAAGCCTATTGAAAATGAGTATTTTGAAGTTTTAGGCCAGGCACTTGTTCATCGCAATCGTTTACGTATTCGTTATTGGTCCGACAACAATCATGAGGAAACAGAGCGTATTGTCAGTCCAATGCGTTTGGTTTACTACCGTGGTTGTTGGTACTTGGATGCTTGGTGCCATAAGCGCAATGCGCTTCGTAGCTTCAATATTGAAAATATTCGCCATGCCGACATGATGCAAACGGGCGTCAAGCCAGTTCCTATGAAAACGGTTGAAGCAACTTTGGGGGCAACCTATGGCATGTTCCGTGGTGAAATCCCGCAATATGCTCGAATTCGTTTTGTGGGTAATGCAGCCAAACGAGCAAGCCAATTTGTTTGGCATAAGGACCAGTTTGAAACTTGGTTAAATGACGATATTTATGAATTAACCATTCCTTTTGCGAGCGATAGTCCCGAATTGGTTGGAGATTTGTTGCGTTATGGCGCAGCTTGCAAAGTGATGGAACCGCAAAGCTTACAAGATGCCGTTCGTCGCGAGCTTGCTGCTATGATCGAAAACTATAAATAAGGAGTCACAAAGGTGACTTTTCAGCGTTCGTATCACTATCGTCATAAGGCTCACCCTCGTCCTAGACAGGTAAAGCCTGCCGAGCCGATGGATACCGCCATTTCGATTGAACAACGTGCAGAGGAGATCTTCTTTTGCGGAGATCCTCACGGTGGCTTTGATCATATTATTCAAGCCGGTAAAGAGCACCGTCCAAAAGCAATGGTGATTTTAGGTGACCTTCAGCCACCTGCGCCTTTGCATGAAGTTTTAGCTGACATATTGCCATTTGTTGATGTTTGGTGGATTCCTGGCAATCATGACACCGACAATGACTACTTCTACGACCGTTTATGGAGAAGTGAGTTGGCAGGGCATAACTTGCATGGGCGTGTGGCTTTGGTCAACGGACTCCGTATCGCAGGGTTAGGCGGTGTTTTTCGTGGTCAAATCTGGATGCCTCCACAGGCACCAAACTACATGAGTGCCGGGGCTTTTATCCGTCGTATTGGAAGAGGAAATATGTGGCGAGGAGGCTTACCTCGTCGACATCGTACATCTATTTTCCCTTCGACGTATGACAATTTAATTACTCAAAAGGCTGATGTTTTAGTCTCTCATGAGGCGCCGGGCTGCCATAGGAAAGGGTTCCTTGCCTTAGATCAACTTGCCAAGACCATGCAAGTAAAGTACCTTTTTCATGGTCATCAACATGAAGATCGTCACTATCCTACATATTATGGTTTTACCCCACGTGGAGTCGGGTATCGGGGGATTGTGAATTTAAGAGGTGACGATATTGTTCCAGCTCAGATTGATCCACGTGAAGTAATGGATTACTCCGATACTGGATATGAGCCAGTTATGTCGTCAGGATTAGGTTTAAAACGCCTAGGATAAACCTGCATCAAGCAACAAAAAGGAGAAGTGATCGCTTCTCCTTTTTGCGTAAGTGCGCGCGACATGTGCGCTGTTCTAGCGGGTGCAAGTCCCGTGGTCGGGCT
>CALESB010000062.1 GCA_937906995.1 uncultured Sutterella sp. | reverse complement strand
ACATTCCAATCCAACGTAGTTCACCTTCCAAAGAAGGATCACTGAGGCTAGTCAACCAAGGCCTTTTCAAGCCTCCGTCTTTAGACGGGGGTTATTGACTTAGCCTTCAACAAGAGCGCCATCTTGAAGAGTTAAGACTCGATCACAACGAGACGCCAATTCCAAATCGTGCGTCACGATAATACAAGCCGCATGATTATTTCGAGCAATCTGCATGAAATTATCAAACACGGCTTGCGCAGTAGCACGATCAAGATTACCCGTTGGTTCATCAGCCAAAATGCATTGTGGACTTGTCACCATTGCACGAGCAATCGCACAACGCTGGCGCTCCCCGCCAGACATTTGTGATGGACGATGATCAAACCGATGCGCAAGTCCCAAAGATGTCAAAATGCTTCGTGAGCGTTCAAGCGCTTTTTCTGGACTCATCCGAGCAATCATCAATGGCATGGCCACGTTTTCTTCAGCCGAAAACTCGGGCAAGAGATGATGAAACTGGTAAATAAAACCCAGCTTCTCATTTCTTAAGTGACCTCTTTGAGCTTCGCTTAACGTGTTAAGCGATAGGCCTGCCACCTCGATCTCACCTGCATCAATACCATCTAAACCGCCCAAAACATGTAATAACGTTGACTTGCCAGAGCCAGAAGCACCAACAATCGCAAGCATCTCCCCAGCGCGGACTTCTAAATTGATGTCTTTGAGCACATCAATCGATGTCACTCCATCACGGTAAGTTTTGTGCACATGGCGCGCTATTAATACAAGATCATTTTGCTTATTCATAGCGCAAAGCCTCCGCCGGTTTGGTTCGAGCTGCACGCCAACTCGGATAAATCGTTGCCAACAAACTTAAAATTAAAGAAAAGCTAGCAATCGGAACAATATCGCTCATACGTGGGTCTGACGGCAAGGAACTGATAAAGTACACTTCCTTTGGCAAGAACTGAACTCCGAATAAAGATTCGATTGTTGGAACAATCACATCTAAATTGCAGGCAATCAACAGGCCTAAAGCTACCCCACAAGCAACGCCAACAACACCAACAATTGCTCCTTGAACCATAAAGATGGTCATAATAGAACCTGGCGAAGCTCCTAAAGTTCTCAAAATTGCAATGTCTGATTGCTTTTCTGTCACGGTCATCACCATACTAGAAACCAGGCCGAAAGCCCCGACCAAGACAATCAAAAACAAAATAATCGTCATCATACGTTTTTCCACTTGTACCGCTGCAAACCACGTACGATTTTGTCGAGACCAATCCGTTACTGCATAGTCACCCTTGAGTGCTGTTAATAGTTCATAAGCAATCGCCGGTGCTTCGTTCATATCATCAACACGGATACGCAATCCATCGGGACCCGTATGACGCATAAGTGTTTGACAGTCTTTCATGTTAATCACGGCCATCGAGCTGTCATACTCATAATGACCTGAGGAAAAAATGCCCGTTACGGTAAAAGCACGCATACGGGGCACAATCCCTGCTGGCGTTGCTCTACCCTGCGGAATGATAACGTTGACCTTATCTCCAACACGGACCCCTAACAAACGAGCCAGATCCAAACCTAAAACAATGTTGTACTCTCCAACCTTTAGGTCTGACAGACTTCCGGTAAACATCTGTTTATTAATATCACTGACTGTAGGCTCTCGTTGCGGATCAATACCTCGAAGTAATACACCTCGAACATTTCGCCCAGTACTTAAAAGTCCTTGCCCAGATGAAAATGGGGCAACGCCCTTCACATGAGGATTTTGCTCAACAATCGTAGCGGGTGTCTTCCAATCCGCCATGGCTCCCTCATAACTTAATACTTCGATATGAGGAATGACTGAGAGCATACGATCCCTTACCTCTTTTTGAAAGCCATTCATCACCGACAAAACAACGATCAACGCCATTACTCCCAAAGCAATGGACGCCACGCTCATCACCGAGATAAATGAAATAAATCCATTTTTCTTTTGTCCGCGTCGGCCTTGTCTTGTATACCGCCAACCAATTTTTAATTCATAAGGAATCACGGGGCCTAAGTCCTTTCCATATTTCTAAATTTCGTGCCAAACATTTTGGCAATTATTAAGAGATCATAATCAGATTAAGTCTAAGAAGGTTGACACTGCAAATATGTTTTTCAAAATCGGTCAACCTTCCTTAACACCTTCTTTGTGATCGCAAACAGAATGTTACCTAATTGTACTTTTGATACATGACTTATCCCCATTTCCCCTATCTGATACCTATAAAATTTCTAGAAAGACTAATTAGTTAGCAAATAAAGGAATTGTCCATGACTGCACGTTCTCATTTAATTAAAGCTGTGATTATTTTAGCTTCTGCCATTAGCCTTCCAGGTTATGCTAAAGATTTGCAAGCTTCCGAAGTCCCACAAGCTGTTCGTCAATACGTAGAACAAACCTATCCCCAAAGCTCGAATATCGAGTGGGATTACGACAAGGACGACAGCTACTACGAAGCAGACTTCAAACGCTTAGGCAATGAAATTGAAGTCAAACTAACAAAGGATGGTCAACTCATTGTTGCAAAAGAAGACATTGATAAAAAGGATATCCCCGAATTCATACAAAATGCCATCCTCAAGCAGTTCCCCAAAGCTCGCATTCTAGATGCAAATCGAATTGTTAAACCCAATGCTATCACTTGGGATGTCGGTCTTAAGCTTGACAATGGCCAATATCATAACGCCTATTATTCAGACGCGGGGCAACCACTCTAGAACGATTGTAAAAACATCTCATCAATAAAAGCACAATCAGAAAATAAAAAGGGATGTTAGAAAAGCCTGCAATAGACTTTAAACATCCCTTTTGAATCAATAACCCCTGAAAGGCTCTCAGAGGTTAATCTTTATTATTTATTGCCGTTGAGTAAAGCGACAGCGCTAGAACCCGAAATTAAACCCGACTTAGCATAAATGCCCAGCTTGGCACGGGTGTCAACGATGTCGAGATTACGCATCGTCAATTGACCAATACGGTCTTCGGCCGTAAACATGGAGTCACCCTTTTCCATCGTCAAGCGTTCAGCTTCGTACGTAAGGTTCGGGCTTTCCGTGTTAAGGATCGTGTAGTCATTGCCACGACGCAATTCAAGCGTCACGGTACCCGTGATGGCACGAGCCACCCAGCGTTGAGCAGATTCACGGAGCATAACTGCTTGAGAGTCAAACCAACGACCTTGATAGAGCAAGCGACCCAAGCGACGACCATTGATATGATATTGTTCAATCGTATCTTCGTTATGGATGCCGGAGACCAAACGTTCGTAAGCAATCCATAACAAGGCCATCCCCGGAGCTTCATAGATGCCGCGGCTCTTAGCTTCAATGATGCGGTTTTCGATTTGGTCACTCATGCCTAAACCATGGCGACCGCCGATGGCGTTGGCTTCGTACATCAAAGCCACCAAATCATCAAAACGCTTACCATTTAATGCAACCGGCACACCTTCTTCATAGGTTACGGTCACTGTTTCCGGAGCGATTTCAACAGCAGGATCCCAGAAAGCCACGCCCATGATAGGATCGACAATCTTCATGCTCGTAGACAAGCTTTCCAAATCCTTAGCTTCGTGCGTTGCACCCAAGATGTTGGAGTCCGTAGAGTAGGCCTTTTCGGCGCTCATACGATAATCAAAGCCTTCAGCTTGCAAGAATGCGCTCATTTCTGCACGACCGCCTAATTCGTTAATAAAGTCACGGTCAAGCCAAGGCTTATAGATCTTCAATTCCGGGTTAGCCAATAAGCCATAACGGTAGAAACGTTCAATGTCATTGCCCTTGTAGGTGGAACCGTCACCCCAGATGTTGACACCATCTTCACGCATCGCATTAACAAGCATCGTGCCCGTCACTGCACGACCTAACGGCGTCGTATTGAAGTAGGCAATACCAGCCGTCGTGATGTGGAATGCACCAGATTGAATAGCTGCAATACCTTCTGCAACCAATTGCGGACGGCAATCAACGAGGCGAGCCTTCTCTGCACCGTAGTTCATAGCACGGCGAGGAATGGCATCGTAGTCATCTTCATCAGGTTGACCCAAATTAGCGGTATAAGCATAGGGTAAGGCACCCTTATTCTTCATCCAACGCAAAGCGGCAGACGTATCTAAACCGCCAGAGAATGCAATACCAACTTTTTCACCAACCGGCACTTTTTGCAAAATCGTTTGAGACATAAGACCTCGTCAAGATTAATTCATAAAACGAAGCTCAAAATCGAGCACATATTCTTTTGAGTTTATGCAAACTCAAAGTCTTTGTCGAGTCAAAAACTTGAGGAAACTCAAAGGTTTCTTAGTCGACAAATAATGGTATTTTGTCGAACGACAACAAGGAGTTAGGACAATGGTTTTTCAGGCAGCTCTCCTTTGAGATATTTTTCCAACCAAAAAGCACCAATAATTGTTTTCACATCCGTAATCTCACCGTTGAGCACCATGGAAAACACCTCTTTTACAGAAACTCTAACCAAAGCCAAACACTCACCATCGTCTAAGTGTTGTTCTTTTTGAGTGAGATCCTTGGCCAAATAGAGCTCTAACCTTTCATTGGAATAGCCGATGGCATTATGAATACGACCTAAATAAACCCAATCCTTAGCCACTAGGCCCGTTTCCTCTTCTAGCTCTCGCTTTGCACACACCAAAGGCTCTTCATTTGGATCCAATTTGCCAGCGGGGAACTCCCAGAATGCTCTTTGACAAGGTTCTCGCCACTGGTATTCCAGAAGCGTTGTTCCATCTTCAAAAAGCGGAATAATCGTGGCTGCACCTGGGTGCGTAATGAACTCTCTGGTCCTAATTAAACCTGAAGCTGTCTTTACGGTGTGCTTTTTGACATGCAAAAAGTTGCCACTAAACGCGTCCTCATCCTTAATGAACGTCTCTCGAACTTTAGGCAAGAGTTCCTCTTTAATCTCTTTCATTCCTACTACCCCTTACGTATAGGTCTGTATTTCATTTCATTAGTTTAGCTCAACCACACGTTAAGAAGGACAAAAAGTGAAGTAGCCCTTCAAGTTCTCAAAAAGAGTGGCTAATACAAAAAACTATTAGCACACTTCGACTGCTCTTTCAGCTAGACTAATGAGGTTCATCTCAATCTTATTTCTGAGAGTTTTATGATTAGTCTTCGCGAGCGAATCGACGTTTTGATTCGCATCCTTTTTGGGGCTGCGATTGCGATTGGGTGCTACTTTGTTGTTTCGCCATTTCTAACAGCAATAACACTTGCCGCCATCGTTACCATTGTTAGTTGGCCACTTTTCGTTCGATTTAAAAACTCGTTTGGCGAACGTAGTACGCCAGCTGCGCTTCTCATGGTGACTTTACTCACTGTGTGTTTGATTATTCCGATTTCTTTTTTATCAGCTGTCGTCGCTCAACAACTGCCTGGCGCTATCAGCAGTATCGTCGACTCCGTTAAAGAGATTGAGTCTCCCATCTGGCTGAAAGGCATTCCAGTTATTGGACCTTGGCTTTTTGATCAGTTTGCTTATCTTTTTAATCCAAAGAAACTCACCGAGCTCATCCAAAGCCTAATGCAACCGATGAGTCGCCTTGCTATCAATCTAGCCATTTCTGCCGGCAATGGACTGGTTCAAATGGCATTGGTTGCCTTTATTGCATTCTTTATTTACCGTGATGGTGACCTTTTGGCCCGCAGATCTCAAGCTCTACTAGAACGTGTTTCGGGTGGGTTAAGTACGGAACTAAGCAACATCCTTGTCAGTACGACTCGAAGTGTTGTCTGGGGGATCGTTGGTACTGCAGCCGCTCAAAGCGTTGTTGCTTGTATCGGCTTTATTATCGTGGGCGCACCAGGCACGTTACTCCTATCCATTGCCGTGTTCGTACTCTCTGTCGTGCCCATTGGACCTCCCCTAGTCTGGGGACCTGTCGCTTTCTGGCTCTACACTCAAGGGGAAATTGGACTTGCAATCTTTATGGTCGCTTGGGGGCTTTTAGCCGTTGCAAGTGTTGATAACTTTATTAAGCCACTACTGATTGCACGAGGCACCCCTCTTCCCATTTCACTTGTCTTTTTAGGTGTTTTCGGGGGTGTCCTTGCGTTTGGCTTCTTAGGTATGATCTTAGGTCCCGTGCTTTTAGCCATCGGCGTTGCCATGATTAAAACTTGGATTTCAGTTAAACAAAAACCCAAGAAACCTAAAAAAACTGCAAACATTAATTTGGTGGCTCCGGAGGCCACCCCTATGGGGGAGCCCCAACAGCCCAAGCCCCAAAAGATAGTTACCGAGGGCTCTGGGCTGAAGGAGAATACGGTAGCCAGGAGAAACCATCCGAGGATGTACCCGAGGAGATCAAGAAAATCATAAGTCGCTACGTTGAGTAGATCGAGTAGGGGGAGTTTTTAGGCTCGCCCCTCTCACACCGCAATTACAGGC
>CALESB010000061.1 GCA_937906995.1 uncultured Sutterella sp. | reverse complement strand
GCCTGTAATTGCGGTGTGAGAGGGGCGAGCCTGAAAACTCCCCCTACTCGATTAAAAATTTTGGATGCAAAATTTTCATAAGGTCATTTTCAAATTTCACTGTTTTATCAATGTCTGCCAAAATGGGTCCATCGATCAAAAAGACGTCCTCAACCCGTTCTCCCATTGTCATGATCTTGGCAGTTTGTAAATTAATCCCATAATAATTCAATAGCTTAGCAATATCGTATAAAAGCCCAATACGATCGGTACAAATGACTGAAAGTAGGTAGTTGTTCCCAGTATCGTCTGGTTCAATTTTTATCATTGGTTCAACTGGAAAATGTTTTGAACGACGAGACAATCTAACAGGTCTGCTTTCGGGTAAGGGTTTTTGTTCAATTAACCATTGAGCTAGGTTATGGTTAATATCTTCAATCAGTGTCGCCAAATCACGACCACCATTATCACTCACAATGAATGTATCAAGCGCGTATTGATCTCGTGTTGTATAAATGCGAGCATCGAGAACAGAGAAACGATTTTTTTGTAAGAAAGCTAAAATACGCGCAAATAAAAGTGGTTGATCTTCAATATAGACCATAATTTCAAGCCCAGCACCTTGTGGAAGAAGGCGCGCTTTCACTAATGGCTCTTCACATGGATAGACTTTAGCTAATTCAATGGTTTGCCAAGCAATGCCATCAGCAGTATGTCTTAAGAAATATTGGAGAGTTAATTTTTTCCAAATTCTGTGGAGTTGCTTTTCGCTAACGCCACTACTTAAGATGAGAGACTTTGCCTCTTTTTGACGAACCATGAGAAAGTCATCGGGGGAAGGAGCAATATTATTTCTTAGCAAAGGAAGTGTTTGCCAATACAAATCTTGCAAAAGTTGACTTTTCCATTGACTCCAGACTTTAGGACTTGTAGCTCGAATGTCACAGACTGTTAATAAGAAAAGTGCATTGAGGCGATTTAAATTGCCTACCTTTTGAGCAAATTTCTCAATAACTTCAGGATTTGAAAGATCTTGCTTTTGAGCAACTAAGCTCATTGTAAGGTGTTCTCTTACTAAAAAGGTTAAAAATTCTGTTGTATCGGAATCAATAGCGAAGCGCTCACAGAAGTTTTGAACAATGACGGCCCCTTTTTCTTCGTGACTACCTCCAAGACCTTTACCTATGTCATGAAAGAGAGCAGCAAGGACAATTTTCCAATTATCCTGCATCGAGCGCATGATACCAGTGCAGATTGGGTATTCATGAGCATATTCACTACGAGTAAAGTAGCGAAGATTTCTTACGACTCTCATGGTATGCTGATCAACGGTGTACACATGGAATAAGTCGTGCTGCATCTGTCCAACAAGATGATTAAATTCAGGAATAAATCGTCCCAAAATACCCCATTGATTTAAATCCATTAGTGCATGGCTAACGCCGTGCTCCATCTTGATAATTTGCATGAACATTTGCTTATTTTGCGGATCATTTCGGAAATGATCATCAATGCAAAAGCGTGCCCTTAGTAAAGCACGAAGCAGTCCAGAACTTAAACGTTTGAGGATTTGCGAGCTTTCTAATAGATAAAAACAACGCAAAATAGCGTTAGGATCATCTTTGAATGCATCACTATGAGTGATATCTAAAGTATTCCCATGCGCCAAAAAAGTTTTATCAATAATTACTTCAGAAACAGTGTCCTCTGGGAACAATTGTTCCTGCAGCATTTGCATAAATATTTCAGAGAATTGCGTCACGGTTTTTGCCGTGATGTAGTATCGCTTCATTAGGGCTTCACTAGCGAGTTGTAGCTCGCTAGTTTTGTAACCTGAAGCCTCGGCCATGGCATTCTGGAGATCGAAAATAAGTCGATCTTCGTGGCGGTGAGACAGGAGGTGTAAGAGGATTCTTGTACGTTTTAATGAGAGATCAACCTCTTTTAGTTGCTCACATTCTACCTCTGTGATAGTGCCGAGTCGGTACATTTCCTCTGGAGTGTTTCCTAAATTTGCCGCGTGTGAGCACCAAAAAATAACCTGTAAATCGCGAAGTCCTCCAGGACTTTCTTTCACGTTAGGTTCAAGAGAGTACGGGGTATTTTCAAACTTTTGATGGCGTTGAGCCATCTCAAATGCCTTTGCTCGAAAGAACGTTGCACTATCCAGATTAGATCTAAAAGTATGTTGAAGTTGATGGAAAAGAGCGACATTACCATCGATTAATCGAGCTTCTAAAATAGCTGTTTGAACAGTAATATCTGATAGGCTTTCTTCAATAGCTTCAGAAATACTTCTCACAGAGTGACCAATCGTAAGCCCACAGTTCCAAAGGGAATTTACAAACTCTTCAAGTGTTACTTTAACTTCGTTATCCAATACATCTGGAACTAAAACCATTAGATCGATGTCGGAAAATGGAAAAAGTTCGCGTCTGCCATAGCCGCCAAGCGCTAACAATGCAATGTCTTTTGGCAGGCAAGCTTCACGAGCCAGAGACTGAATAAGATGATCTGCGATTTGTGTGTGTGCTAATAGGTAATGCGACACATCGTGATCGGAGAGAAAGGCCTCGGCGAGCGCCTTACGTTGAGTTTGAAACCGTTCGTGAATGGCGCTCGTCATAAAGGTGTTTCCTATTTATTGAGTAAATTACTTGAGCTTTGCTTTAATGAAGTCTGGCAGTTCAGGATAGCCTTCACTGAGAGTTAAAACTTCATAGCCGGTCTCTGTTACCAGGACAGTATGTTCCCACTGTGCTGATAAAGAGCTATCTTTGGTCACGACCGTCCAACCATCATTTAAATCAGAGATGTGACGAGAGCCGGAATTAAGCATGGGCTCAACCGTAAAGATCATGCCGGGTTTCAAAATGACGTTATTTTCACGTGTGTTGTAGTGGCAGACGAAAGGATCCTCGTGAAAGTTCTTGCCAATGCCATGACCACCATACTCATGAACAACAGATAAACCTTCAGCTTTAGCAAAGTTTTCGCAAGCAATGCCCACTTTGTTAAGGCTTGCGCCGGGTTTAATGGCATCGATACCGCGCCACATACATTCGTAGCAAGCATTGACAAGGTATTTGGCAGCAACAGGGACTTTGTTGCCTACCATATACATACGAGAGGTATCACCATAATAACCGTCAAGAATAACGGTAACGTCGATGTTAACAATGTCGCCTTTTTTTAAGGCTTTATCTGACGGAATTCCGTGACACACGACATGATTGACTGAAATGCAAGTGGCGCCAGGGTAGGGGGTGAAGCCACGTGGTGCATATCCTAAGCAAGCACTCTTTGCGTTGTTCTCGTGTATGAAGTCAAGCATTTTCTTGTCAAGCTCGGCCGTGGTAACGCCTGCTTTTACAAAGGGAGCAATAAAATCTAAAACTTGTGAGGCCAAGCGACAAGCTTTTCGCATGCCTTCAATTTCTTCGGGGGTTTTAATCGTAACAGCCATCTTAATTCTTTATTTTTCCTAATAAAAATTTTGAGAAGAGGTACACTTTCTCGGTTAATTTTGCATATAATAGCGAGCTAAATCTAAAAAGGCATAGTTTTTTGTCTTTTTCTCGATGGAAAATTTATGCTTTCCATTTTCCATTGCAGTTTATTTTGAGGAAAGCGAATTGCGCAACGCGTTATCTAACGGTTGTTTCTATTTCTTAAAATCATTGGCATAAATCCTTTAACCAGGGTCAGTGAGTGAGCAATAGAAGATAAGGCGCGTTGTCAGTAAGAAAACCTTAGAAGGAAAATAACATGATCAGCATGCGCGAAATGCTCGAAGCCGGTTGCCACTTCGGTCACCAAACTCGCTTCTGGAACCCCAAGATGGGCCAATACATCTTTGGCGCCCGTAACAAGATTCACATCATCAACCTCGAAAAGACGGTTGTTAAGTTTGAAGAAGCTCTCAAGGTTGCTCGCAACTTGTCTGCTAAGGGCGGTAAGATCCTCTTCGTTGACACGAAGCGTGGTGGTCGCGACATCATCGTTGAACAAGCTCAACGTGCTGGTTGCTGCTATGTCGATCAACGCTGGTTGGGCGGTACGCTCACCAACTTCAAGACCGTCAAGTTGACGATCAAGCGCTTGAAGGACATGGAAGCCACCATCGAAAACGGCGGCTTGGAAAAGATGACCAAGAAGGAAGCTCTTGACTTCACTCGCGAAGTTGAAAAGTTGAATCGCTCCATCGGCGGTATCAAGGACATGACCAGCTTGCCTGATGCTTTGTTCGTGATCGACGTTGGTTACCACAAGATCGCTATTCAAGAAGCTAACAAGCTCGGTATCCCTGTTATCGCTGTTGTTGATACCAACCACAGCCCGCTCGGCGTTGACTATGTCATCCCGGGTAACGACGACTCTGGTAAGGCTGTTGCTCTCTACGCTACGGCTATGGCTGACGCCATCCTCGCCGGTCGCGAAGCTAGCGAAGAAGGCTTGAAGGAAGCCGCTGGCGAAGAATTCGTGGAAGAAGTGGCTGAAGCCTAATTTCACTTCAACAATTGGAAGCGGGATTTCCCGCTTCTATTTGATCGCTCTTAAATCTGACTCTTTTGGAGAAACTCATGGCCGTTATTACTGCCGCTATGGTTAAAGAATTGCGCGTTAAGACCGACGCTCCGATGATGGAATGCAAAAAGGCCCTCACCGAAGCTGATGGCGATATGGCTCGCGCTGAAGAAATTTTGCGTGTCAAGCTTGGCAACAAGGCCAGCAAGGCCGCTGCTCGTGTCGCTGCTGAAGGCGTTGTGAGCATCTACATCTCGGAAGACGGTAAGACGGGCGCTATCCTCGAAGTGAACTCTGAAACGGACTTCGTTGCTAAGAACCCTGAATTCCAAGCAATGGCTGCTGCCGCTGCTCGTTTGATCGCTGAAAAGAACCCTGCTGACATCGCTGCTCTTGGCGCTTTGGAAGTTGAAGGTCAAGCTTTGGAAGCCATCCGTACGGCTTTGGTTGGTAAGATCGGTGAAAACATGACGTTCCGCCGCTTCCAACGTATCGAAGCTCAAGGCCAATTGCACCACTACATTCACGGTGGCGCCAAGATTGGTTCCTTGGTTGACGTGATCGGTGGTAACGAAGAAGTTGGCCACGATGTTGCTATGCACATTGCCGCTACCAAGCCTAAGGCTCTCGACGCTTCTGGCGTTGATCAAGCCCTTTTGGATACGGAACGTCGCGTTGCTATCGAAAAGGCTCGCGAAGCTGGCAAGCCCGAAGCTATGCTTGAACGCATCGCTGAAGGTACGGTTCAAAAGTACTTGAAGGAAGTTACGCTCTTGTCTCAACCGTTCGTTAAGAACGATAAGATGAGCGTTGCTGAACTCTTGAAGCAAAACGGCGCCTCTGTTGCCTCTTTCGTTCTCTACGTTGTGGGCGAAGGCATTGAGAAGAAGACGCAAGACTTCGCTGCCGAAGTTGCCGAACAAATGGCTGCTGCTCAAAAGGCCTAATTCTTTAGAGCTCTGAATTAAACTTCCGGTTGAGCTTGCTGAGGTAAGTTTCAATCGGAAGTTTTTTGTATCTGTAGGCTGAAAAAATCAATAAAATTGTCCGAATCTGTCAGCATAGCGGACGGCTTTTGATTAAAATACACCTAACTGTACGTGCGCCAGGGAACATTTGTAGCTATTTTGTTACAGACGTTCTTTTGTTGTGCGCCTTGGCTACCAGATACATACTTTTGAGGAGTCATAGAAATGGCCGAACATTCTCCCGTAAAATACAAACGTGTTCTTTTAAAGCTCTCCGGCGAATCCTTAATGGGACCTGATGCTTTTGGTATTAACCGTGAAACGATTCAATCAACGGTTGAAGATATCAAGGAAGCTTACGACATGGGCGTCGAAATTGGCGTTGTCGTTGGTGGTGGTAATATTTTCCGCGGTGTAGCTTTAGGTGCGACGGGGATGGAACGTACTCAAGGTGATCACATGGGTATGTTGGCTACGTTGATGAATGCATTGGCTCTTCAAGACTGTTTGCGTCGTAACGGCGTTGAAGCACGAGTTCAAAGTGCTTTGAACATTGAACGTATTGCAGAAAGTTACATTCGTGGTAAGGCCCTTCGTCATTTGGATAAGGGGCGTGTTGTTATCTTTGCTGCAGGCACTGGTAATCCTTACTTTACGACCGATACAACCGCAGCTTTACGTGGCGCTGAAATTGGCGCAGAAGTTGTTTTGAAGGCAACCAAGGTTGATGGTATCTACACGGCAGATCCGAAAAAAGATCCGACGGCGACCTTTATTCCGCGCATTACCTTTGATGAGGTTCTTAAGCGCGACCTTAAGGTTATGGATGCAACAGCTTTTGCTTTGTGCCGCGAACAAAATCTTCCGATCAAAGTCTTTAATATCGCCAAGAAGGGTTCCATTGCCCGTGCTTGTTTGAGCGATGATGAAGGTACTTTGGTCTATAACCCTTAATATCTGACGGACAATAATTGGAGTTTTTATGTCAATCAGTGAAATTCACAGTCAAACCGAATACAAGATGAAGCGTACGGTTGAAACCTTGCGCGAAGACTTCATCAAGATCCGTACGGGTCGTGCATCTGCTGGCTTGTTGGACCATGTGATGGTCGACTACTACGGTACGATGACTCCGATCAATCAAGTTGCACAAATCGGTGTGGCTGATGCTCGTACGTTGACGGTTCAACCGTGGGAAAAGAATATGGTTGCTATTGTTGAAAAAGCTATCCGTACTTCTGATCTCGGTTTAAATCCTGCTACGAGTGGCATGCTCATTCGTGTTCCGTTGCCGCCGTTGACCGAAGAACGTCGTCGCGAATTAACAAAGGTTGTTCGCCATTTGGGCGAAGATGCTAAGGTTGCTATTCGTAACCTTCGTCGTGAAGCCAACGAAAGTATCAAGAAGTTGACCAAGGCTAAGGAAATTTCTGAGGACGATGAAAGTCGTGCCGAAAAGGAAATCCAAAAGTTAACGGACAACTATGTCGTTGCAATCGACAAGTGCGTTGCTGATAAAGAAAAAGAAGTGATGACCATCTAAGGTTATCTATGGCTTTAAGTACTAAAGCAACTGGCAGCGTGGCGTTACCGCGTCACGTTGCCATTATCATGGATGGCAATGGCCGTTGGGCACAGCGTCGTTTTATGCCTAGAGCAGAAGGGCATCGACGTGGTGTGGAGGCCGTTCGCCGAGTTATACAAGCAGCAGTTGCTGCTGATATTCAGTTTTTGACGCTGTTTGCTTTCAGCAGTGAGAATTGGCGTCGTCCCGCCGATGAGGTAAACGCATTGATGCGTTTGTTTGCTACAGCACTCAAACGAGAAGCAAAAGCCATGAAAGAGCATGGAGTTCGCTTACGTGTAGCAGGGGACCTTAGTGGCTTTTCAGAAGAAATTCAAAAAAGTATTGCAGAGAGTGAAGCGATTACCTCTCATTGCGACAAGATGGTTGTAACGATATGTGCAAATTACGGCGGTCGTTGGGAAATCGTTTCTGCAATAAGAAAAATTCTTAAAGAAAATCCGTTGCTTGCACAAACTCCCGAGAAAATCACAGAGGCCATGATTAGTGAAAATATGGCCATTGATTGGGCGCCTGAAGTCGATTTAATGATTCGTACTGGCGGTGAGCAACGTATTAGTAATTTTATTTTATGGCAAGCCGCTTACGCAGAGCTCTTTGTTAGTCAAACGCTTTGGCCTGACTATCGCAAAGAAGATTTGCAACAAGCGTTAGATTGGTATGCTCAACGAGAGCGCCGGTTTGGCATGACGGGCGAACAGGTGCGTTCAAGTTAGTTGATAGGGAGAGAGGTATGTTAAAACAGCGTGTGATCACAGCCATTGTTTTACTAGCAGTTTTGATCGGAGCGTATATGGCTGGCCCCGTTGTTCTTTCAGGAGTCATGGCTGTTGGTTTTACCTTAGCTCTTTGGGAATGGCTTAAATTGGCAGGAATCACAGCAAAAGCGAGTGCACTGGTTTCTGCTGTTTTAGGTGTGGCCATGGCCTCTTTGACATTTCTGGCCTATCAAGGGATTAATTCGGCCTCTGCTGAGGCCATAAGCCTATTGTCATACGTTACCTCAGTACTCGTTTATTACATTGCTTTCATTAGCCTTTTGTGGGTCGGTATTGCAATTAGAGTATTTTTTGCTCGTCATTCAGGCATGAAGGTTGCTCCTTTGATGGTAGCGCTTTCTGCAGTGTTTTTCGTACCTGCTGCTTGGCTTAGTTTCGTAGGTATGTATGCTACATTTGGAATAACCATGATTTTGTCCCTACTAGTTTTAGTTTGGGTTGCCGATATTATGGCGTATTTCACAGGTATGGCTTTTGGTAAACACCGCATGGCCACGGCAATTAGCCCAAAAAAGAGCTGGGAGGGCGTCGCAGGAGGCATGTTAAGTGTTATTGCTTTAGGCTATGCAACAACATACTTCTGTCCTCAGATTGATACGATAGCTTCTGTCATTATTGAGGGGTATGGTGCATGGGTATGGGCAGCAATTGCATTTGTTCTCGTAACGCTTTCTATCATCGGCGACCTGTATGAGAGTGCTCTAAAACGTCAGGCGGGGATTAAGGATTCCAGTAACCTGTTGCCAGGTCATGGGGGTTTTTATGATCGCATGGATGCTTTAATGCCGACATTGCCAGTTGGTTTCTTGACAACATTAATCGTTGTTTCTTCAATGGCAGCATAACCTTTATTTTCAAATGAAAAAAATTGCTTTATTTGGTGCAACAGGGTCGATTGGGACATCGACCCTTGATGTCATTAGTCATTATCCCTCTGAGTATGAAATTTTTGCTTTAACCGCCAACTCGCGCGTTGAGATGTTGGCGGATTTGTGCTTAAAGCATCGCCCTAAAATTGCATTAATTACAGATGCTTCTAAACGAGATGCTTTGTGCCAAGCTTTAAGTAGTCGCGGTCTCAATGATATCGATGTCTGGGCTGGTGAAGCAAAAATGGCTCAGTTAGCAGCTTTACCTGAGGTTGACATTGCCGTATTGGCAATTGTTGGTGCAGCGGGGCTAACACCCACATTTGCTGCTGCAAAGGCTGGTAAGCGTTTGCTACTTGCCAACAAAGAAAGCGTTGTTTGTGGTGGGGCATTATTAATGCAAACGATCAAACAAAGCGGAGCTGAACTTTTGCCCGTCGACAGTGAGCATAATGCAATTTTTCAATGTTTGTCTGGAGCAAATGCCAAAGATCGTGCAGGAGCTCGTTTAATTTTGACGGCTTCTGGTGGCCCCTTCCGTCACCGCATGGATTTAACAGATGTCACGCCACAAGAGGCTTGCGCTCATCCGAATTGGAGCATGGGACGCAAGATCAGCGTCGACAGCGCAACATTGATGAATAAAGGCCTAGAAGTCATTGAGGCCTCTTGGTTATTTGGATTTGGTCCAGATCAAATTGATGTCGTCGTACATCCGCAAAGTCTCATCCATTCAATGGTTCAATATGCCGATGGTTGTATTTTGGCTCAGATGGGCTCGCCTGATATGAGAACACCCATCGCTTATTCATTAGGTTGGCCGAATCGATTAGATGGGCATGCTGAGAAGGTTGATTTTACAAAATACGCGCAATGCACCTTTGAATTACCTGATTTAGATCGTTTCCCACAGTTAGGCTATGCCTATGATGCGCTTAGAAGTCAGGACGCTGCGACGATTATTTTAAATGCCGCCAATGAGGTTGCGGTCGAAGCCTTTTTAAATGAAAGGATCAAATTTTTAGACATTGCAAGAGCTTGTAAAGTAATGCTTAATTCGATGTCAAGGCCGTTGCCGAGATCACTTGAAGAAGTACTTGAAGTTGATAAAGAAGCTCGCATTTTAACGGATAAGGAATTGGCCCGATGGACACGTTAGTTGCCTTTTTGGTTGCTATCGGCATTTTAATTACCTTTCACGAGTTGGGGCATTATATTGTTGCCCGATTGTGTGGGGTAAAAGTCATTAAATTCAGTTTTGGATTCGGCCCTAAGCTTTGGTCTAAAAAAATAGGGAAGGATCAAACTGAGTGGCAAATTGCTGCCATCCCACTGGGTGGTTTTGTGCAGATGGTTGATGAGCGAGAAGGGCAGGTAACTCCAGAAGACTTACCTAGGGCGTTCAATCGTCAATCGGTCTATAAGCGCATCGCAATAGTCAGTGCTGGACCATTAGCTAATTTTCTTTTAGCGATTGTCTTTTTTGCTTTCATTGCCATGATGGGTCAGGCTGAGGTTAAGCCAGTGATGGCAACCCCTGTGCCTAGTAGTCAAGCAGCCTCATTAGGAGTTAAAGCTCTTGATGAAATTGTTGCAGTCGACAAAAAGAAAGTTGAAGGGTTGCAGGACTATAGTTGGCTATTGCTGTCTAAGGCAGGACAAAAAAATGTAGAGATGGAGCTTAAACGCTCTGGGCAAACGCACTATATTTATTGGGATTTAAGTGGTGTTGATATGACTGATGAGAAAGTCGATATTAATCACCAACTTGGTATCAATCTCTATTATGGTCGTCCTGTTTTACTAAAAATTATGGCCGATCATCCCGCCTCTGAAGCAGGTATCCGTGAGGAGGATCGCGTTCTAGCTGCCAATGGCAAGTATGGCATTACACCTCAAGAGTTGGTTGATTTGATTAAATTATCACCTAACCAACCCGTTCGTTTGGTGCTTGAAAGTAAAGAAGGGGAAATTCGTGAAGTGACGGTAACCCCACGTGTTTATGAAGTGCCTGGCGCTGACGGGAAGCTTCAGAAAAGGGCGATTGTGGGTTGTCATATAGGGTTAATGCCCAATGTTATATGGCTAAAAAAGGGTCCAATCGATGGCATTATTGCTGGGTTTGATCGAATGGTATCCATCACAAAAATGACTTGGAACGGTCTTACGCAGGTTGCTAGCGGCCAAGCTGGGACGGAATCCATTTCTGGACCTGTGACGATTGCTGATTATGCGGGCAAGAGTGCACAAATGGGGTGGCGTGTATACCTGTCCTTTTTGGCTATGATTTCGGTCAGTTTAGGGATCTTAAATTTATTACCAGTGCCGTTGTTAGATGGTGGTCACCTCCTGTATTATTTGTTGGAAATGCTTCGTGGGCGACCTTTACCTGAATCCTTTATGGTGATTGGTCAAAAGGTTGGCTTATTATTTGTGCTGTGTTTAACGGCATTGGCACTTACCAATGACTTTGTTCGGCTGTTAGAATAGCCAAAGTTGCGACATACTCGAAGAAAAAAATGAGTTTTAAATATTCTGCTTTAAAAATTTCCGTGGCTTCGGCTTTAATGGCCATTGCCGGTGGTGTCTTCGCGCAAGACTTTACGATTAAAGATATCCGTATCGAAGGGATTGCACGTACGGAACCAGGAACTGTTCTTTCTCATTTACCGTTCCAAGTCGGTGATGAATTTACAACAGCCAAAGGCAATACGGCGATTCACGCTCTGTATTCTTCGGGGTTATTTCGCGATGTCCGCTTAGAACAAGACGGTAATGTTCTAGTTGTTACGGTTCAAGAGCGACCTGCAGTAGCGACTATTACGACTCAAGGTATTCGTGCTTTTGATGAAAAAGCCATGCTTCAAAGCCTACGTGACGTCGGTATGAGTGAAGGACGTATTTTTGACTCGGCCATTTTAGATAAGGCTGACCAAGAATTGCGTCGTCAATATTTGGCTCGTGGTTACTATGGCGTTGATGTTAAAACAACTGTTACGCCGTTGGATAGAAACCGTGTGCGCCTTTCTATCGTTGTCGATGAAGGTCAGGCCGCAACGATTAAGTCAATTCGTTTTGTTGGTAACAACATCATGGATGACGACGAGTTACAAGAGCAAATGGCTCTGCGCACCGGCGGCTGGATGAGTTGGTACACCAAAAGTGACCTCTATTCCCGTGAAAAGTTAGCTGCAGATATTGAAGCAATTCGTTCTTTCTACCTTAACAATGGTTACCTTGATTTCAAGGTTGACAGTGTTCAAGTTTCAATTGCACCTAACAAAAAAGACATTTTTATCTCAATTAACTTAACAGAAGGCGAACAATACACAGTCAGCGGTGTTGAGTTGGCAGGTGACATGTTGGGCCTTCAAGATGATCTTTTACCGTTAATTGAGATTAAGCCGGATTCTATCTATAACGCAGAGGAAATTAATACCGCCTCTGAAGCGATTGCTCAAAAGCTCTCCTCTCTAGGATATGCTTTTGCTACAGCGCGTCCGACGCCGGTTGTTGGTGATAACAATACCGTTAAGATCGTTTACACCATCGACCCAGGTCGTCGTGCTTACGTTCGTAAGGTCAACATTTCTGGTAATACCAAGACTAAAGACGAGGTTATTCGTCGTGAAGTCCGTCAATATGAAGCTGCTTGGTTTGATAGCCAAAAGGTGAAACTGTCTCGTGACCGTATTGACCGTTTAGGTTATTTTGACTCTGTCACAGTTGATCCTAAACCAGTCCCAGGGACCCGAGATCAAGTTGATTTAGAAGTTAATGTTCAAGAGCGTCCTACGGGAAGCATTTCCTTGGGCGCAGGTTACTCTACGTCTGACGGTATTATTTTGAGTGCTGGTTTTGCTCAAAATAACATTTTTGGTACGGGTAACTCCATGAGCGTTCAAGTCGACACATCTGACAGCACGCGTACCTATGCTTTAAGTGTTACCGAACCTTATATTACGCCAGAGGGTGTTTCTCGTACGATCGATATTTATGATCGTAAGGTGGACATGGAAGACCAAGAAATCACGGATGACGTGATTTATGAAACTCGCGGTGCGGCTGTGAGCTGGGGTATCCCGTTTACAGAGTATGACCGTGTTTTCTTGGGCGGTAAGTTTGAAAATACTATTGTTGATGCAGGTCCTAATGCTCCGATGCGCTATAAGCAATATGTCGATCATTTTGGAGAATCTCCAAAATCTGTGGCAGCAACGGTGGGCTGGTCTCGCGATAGCCGAGATAACGCATTGGCTCCGAATCGCGGTACGTATCAACGCTTATCTGGCGAAATTACCTTACCTGTGTTGGACTTGCGTTACTACCGCATGAACTATCAAGTTTCTCACTATGAACCGTTAACGAAGAGCATAACTTTAGCCGGTAACTTAGAGTTAGGCTATGGCGACTCATGGGGCGGTAAGCCTTATCCGTTCTTTAAGAACTTCTATGTTGGCGGCATTGGTAGTGTTCGTGGGTATGAAAGTTCAAGCTTAGGTCCACGTGATGTTGATGGTGACGCAGCCGGTGGTCGAGCCTCGATGAACTTCTCGTTAGAGTTGTTAATGCCGCTACCTGGAGCTGACCGCACTTTACGTTGGTTTACGTTCCTTGACGGTGGTTATTCATGGGGTGACACCTATGATAGAAACGGTAACGTCAAGGATAAGATGAATATCGATTTGGCTGATCTTCGTTATTCTGTGGGTGTAGGTGTGTCCTGGATTTCACCTCTTGGCCCGTTGAAGTTTAGCCTGGCGGCTCCGATTGGGGATAAGGAAAACGATGAAATCGAACGCTTCCAATTCCAAATCGGTACGGGGTTCTAGTGAGTTGAGAACACCGGAAAACCTGAAAAGTTGCTAAAAATTTAAGGGGAAAGGGCATTGGAAACTGTCTCTTTCCCTTTGCCGTACTTATTGGAGTATCCAAGGATGGTGAAAAAACTTTTGATGGCCTCTGTAATTTCTTTAGGTTTATTGGGGCAGAGTGTTTTAGCCGATACAAAAATTGGTGTGGTCAATCCTGACCGAATTTTGCGAGAAAGTGATGCGGCTAAGGCAGCTCAAAAAAAACTGACTAAAGAGTTTGAGAGTCGTCAAGATTCAATTTCTGTGTCAGCTAAGCAATTGAAAGCTGACGTAGAAAAATTTCAAAAAGAGGCTGGCACATTGAGCCCAACGGAACGTCTAAATCGTGAACGTAAGTTGGCTGATCAAGAACGTCGCCTTCAACGTCGAGAACGTGAATTGCGAGAAGATCTAAATCGTCGTCGCAATGAAGAGTTGCAAAGCATCCTTATGCGTAGCAATAAAGTTATTCGTGAGATCGCAGAACGAGAAAAATACGATTTAATCGTTCAAGAGGCCGTTTATGTTGGCCCCAATGTAGATATCACCGAAAAAGTCATTAAAGCCTTAGGGAAATAAACCATGCAAGTAAAGTTGTTTCCGATTGCCATGTTGGTTCAAGCCGTTCAAGTCCAAAGTGGTGGTCGTCTTGAAGCCAAGCTCGTCGGACCTTATGAAAATGTTGCCGTTAATTCAATTGGTACGCTTAGTCATGCTAAGAGTCATGAGGTCGCATTTTTAGCCAATCCAAAGTTTCGTCATGAAGTCAAGGATTGCCAAGCTGGTGTGATTGTATTGCGTGACGAAGATCGTCAAGAAATCTTTGGTAATGAAACGCCTCGCGCAATGGTTATCACGCCTGATCCTTATGCTTGGTTCGCATTTGCTTTGCAAGTGGTTGATGCGCAGATGAATCAATTTAAATCTGGTATTAGTCCGAGAGCTCACATCGATGAAACGGCGCAGGTTGACCCTTCGGCTCGAGTTGATGCAGGGGCAGTGATTGAAGCTCATGCCATCGTGGGCGCTGGGGCTTGGATCGGTTCTAACGCTGTTGTCGGTGCTGGTTCTGTGATTGGTGAAAAAACGCATTTGCATCCCAATGCTACGGTTAATCATGGCTGTAAGATTGGTAAGCGTTGCATCTTGCACTCTGGCAGTGTGATTGGTGCTGACGGTTTTGGTTTTGCTCCATTTGATGGTCAGTGGGTGAAAATTCCCCAAATCGGCGGTGTTACCATTGGTGATGATGTTGAAGTGGGAGCGAATACTTGTATTGACCGTGGTGCTTTAGAAGATACAGTCATTGGAGAAGGCACAAAGCTCGATAACCTCATTCAAATTGCTCATAACGTTCAGATGGGCAAACATTGTGTTATGGCTGGTTGTGTGACAGTTGCTGGTAGTGTCAAGATTGGTGACCATGTTATTTTTGGTGGTCGTTCTGTGATCAATGGTCATATCACTATTCCGTCTGATGTGACGGTGGGGCCATCTTCCAATATTGTTTCTTGGCACAAGGACGCTAAGTTAATGATGGGCTTTTTCCCTGCCATGGAAAACCGTGAAAGCGATAAGTGTGCTGTTTTATTGAAGAAATTGCCAGAATTGAGAAAACGTATCATTGCCTTAGAAGGTAAGGTTTCTCAATTTGAAGAAAAGTAATCCAAGGACTTTTGAGCTATGAAATACAATATCAACGATATCATGAAGATGCTTCCGCATCGTTATCCGTTTTTGTTGATCGATCGTGTTGAAAGCGTATCTGAAGACAAAACGACGTGCGTTTGTATTAAGAATGTGACGGCTAATGAACCGCAATTTACGGGTCACTTCCCGGAGTGCCCGGTTATGCCAGGTGTTCTCATTTTGGAAGCGATGGCTCAAGCGGGTGCCATTTTGGCCATGGAGCGTTTAGGTGAACAAGCTCATGATGAAAGCACCTTATTCTTCTTTGCCGGTATTGATGGTGCGCGTTTCAAGCGTGTGGTTTTGCCGGGCGATCAAATGCGCTTAGAGGTTCATTATTTACGTGATCGTGGTGGTATTGGTAAGTTTGATGTGACGGCTACCGTTGACGGACAGTTAGCCTGCCAAGCCACCTTGATGTGCGCACGACGCAAGGTTGAGTAATTATCGTCAGTTCTTGCAATTGGACTTGTTGCTTTCGACAAGGTTCCTTAATTTATTAAAAAGGTCAAAGTTATGGCAAAAATTCATCCTTTCTCAGTTGTTGACCCTTTAGCTGAGTTAGCTGACGATGTGGTTGTCGGTCCCTTCTGTGTGATTGGTCCGCATGTCAAGATTGGTGCTGGTACGGAATTAATCTCTCATGTCAATGTTCATGGCTATACTGAAATTGGGGAACGTAATCGCATTTTCCCCAATGCAAGCATCGGCTGTGAACCTCAAGACAAGAAGTATAACGGTGAACCTACCCGTTTAGTAATTGGTGACGACAATGTGATTCGTGAACACGTGACGATTTCGACAGGTACGACACAAGATCACGGTATTACAGTGGTTGGCTCTCGCAATTTGTTTATGGCAAATGCCCATATTGCTCATGATTGTATTGTTGGTAATGATACGATTTTAGCGAATAACGTTGGTTTGGCTGGCCATAGTGTTGTTGCCGATCGTGCAATTTTGGGTGGTCAAGCTGGCGTACACCAATTCTGTCGTATTGGTGAAGGTGCCATGGTTGGTGGTGGTTCCATTCTTTTGATGGACGTCCCGCCATTTGTGATTTGTAATGGTAATCCGGCCGAGCCCCACGGGTTAAATATTGTGGGCTTGCGTCGTGCAGGGTTTGATTTGAAAGCTTTGAATGCTTTCAAGGCAGCCTATAAAGTCATTTATCGAGATGGTTTAACAATTGCTGAAGCTGTGACGGCTTTAACGGTTTTGATTGAAAATAATCCGCATGTTGCAAGAGAACTCACGTTGATGCGTGACTTTATTGCTTCAAGTCAACGCGGTATTATTCGACCGAAGAACTAGCAGGTAGGGTGAACATGTCTAAAGGCATTGCTTGGTTAGCCGGAGAAACATCTGGGGACTATATCGCGTCATTGGTTCTTCCACATGTGAGTGCTCTTTATGAGGGTGAGCGCATGTTTGGTATTGGTGGCGAAAAAATGGTTCAGGCGGGCCTTGAGGCATGGCACCCAAGTTCAGCACTTGCAGTACGTGGCTATGTTGAAGTATTGCGTCGCTTGCCAAGTTTATTGATGCTTCAAAAAGAGATGAAAAAACGCGTTTTGGAAATTAATCCAAGAGCGTTTATTGGGGTGGATGCACCAGACTTTAATTTGGGGATCGAAACTTACTTACGCGAGCGAGGCATTAAAACGATTCATTTTGTTTGTCCTTCCATTTGGGCTTGGCGTCCAGAGCGTATTCATACCATTAAAAAAGCGGTGGATCATATGTTATTGGTCTTTCCGTTTGAAAAGGAGTTAATGGATAAGGCTGGCATTGAGTCCACGTACATTGGTCACCCATTAGCACGGGTTATTCCGATGCAACCGGATAAGTTGGCTGCCAGAGAGCGACTTAAGCTTGATGTGTCAGGCCCCTTATTTGCAGTGATGCCAGGTTCTCGACAAGCAGAGGTCGCATGGTGCTCGCCCCACTTTTTTGGTGCTTGTGATCGGATTCTCGATTTCGATTCTCGCTCGCAATTTGTGGTCCCTGCATCAGATGCAGAACGAGAGGCACAAATAGTGTCTTTCTTAGAAAAGTTTCCTCGCGTTAAAGCAGCCACCACATTAGTTCGAGGCAAAAGCCATGATGCTATGGAAGCGGCCGATGCCGTCTTATTGGCCTCAGGAACGGCAGCATTAGAGTGTGCATTATTCAAGCGACCGATGGTTGTCGGTTATGCTATGCCTGGTTTTACCGGTATTTTGATGCAGAAAAAGGGCATTATCAATTATGTTAGCTTGCCCAATATCTTAGCCGGTGAGCTTTTAGTGCCAGAACTTTTGCAGTATTACTGTCGTGCAGAACCGCTAGCATTTCAACTTTGGCATGCTTATGAAAAGCGTAACGATCAAAAGCTAATTGATCGCTTCACAGTTATGCATGAAAGTCTTTTGCGTGATACGCCAACATTGGCTACACAGGCGATTCAAAGCGTTTGTGGTTAGGATCGTATGCAAATCAGTGATGATTTATTCTCTTCGTTAACTTATGAGTTAATGGCGGGGGTTGATGAAGCAGGACGAGGCGCTTTGGCTGGTAGCGTTATCGCTGCAGCTGTCATATTGGACCCAAAGCAACCCATTGAAGGGTTAAATGACAGCAAGAAACTAACGGCTCAAAAACGCGAAGTTTTAGCCAAGGAAATTAAAACAAAGGCTTTAGCTTGGAGCGTAGGTGAAGCCACCTGTGATGAGGTCGATGAGATCAATGTCTTACAGGCCGCACTGTTGGCAATGAAAAGAGCGGTCGAAGGCTTAAAAGTACAGCCCGATTTTGTTCAAGTTGATGGTAATAAATTGCCAAAATGGAACTATCTTAGTGAAGCCATCGTCAAGGGTGACGCTAAGGTACCGGCTATTTCTGCTGCATCGATTATTGCCAAAACAACTCGAGATGCCCAGATGGTTCAAGCCGAGTCGCTTTATCCTGGTTACAATTTTTCAGTGCATAAGGGGTATGGAACTGCAGACCACTTAACGGCTTTAGAGAAATTAGGACCTAGCAGAATTCATCGTAAGACCTTTTCACCAATTAAGGAAATGATTCATCATGAGAGTGCAAAAAATTCAAAGTGATGCTAATGCTAAATACAAGCGTTGGAAAAAGCTTTTTGATAATGCTCGTATGATGAAAAAAGAGGGGGCTACCTTGGCAGAAGGTGCGCATTTAGCTCAAGTATGTCTTGAACGAAATGTGAAAGTTTCTGCCATGTTAATTCGTGATAGAGACTCTTTTACTGATGAAACGTTATCGCTGATTAAAAGTTTTGATCAGCGCAATGTGCCGGCGTACTTATTAGATGCTAAGCTTTACGATCAAATCAGTCCTGTTGAGCACGGAGCAGGACTTATGCTTGAGGTTCCTATTCAAGCGCCCTCTAAGCATGAAAAGTTATCTGTTGATGCACTTTACTTGGATGGTGTTCAAGATCCGGGCAACATTGGTACACTGATTCGATCGGCCGTTGCGGCAGGTATTAAGCATATTGCAGCTTCGCCTACAAGTGCTCATTTTTGGTCTCCAAAGGCACTACGAGCAGGGATGGGAGCTCACTTTGCTGCTCATTTGTACGATAATGTGACCGCAGAGGATCTCGACAGTCTTTTCGATGCAGATCGATTAGCTGCCGATGCTCGTGGGGGTAAAGATTTATTTGCAACCCAGAATTGGCATACAAGACCCGTTGTTTGGATGATGGGGGCTGAAGGGCCTGGTTTGAGTGACAAAGCACTAAGTGTAGCCCATCAGCGATACTACATCCCGATTGAGCAGGATTGTGAGTCATTAAATGTTGCGGCAGCAGCAACCGTTTGCATGTTTGAGCTTCGTCGTCGCCGCTTATCGCAAAAGTAGAGCTTTCGTAAGATGAAAGTTTTTAATTGTGTCTGTGAGTTTGGCCATACTTTTGAAGGTTGGTTTGACTCTGTAGAAAGTTTGGATGAGCAGATTGAACAAAATTTAGTTCAGTGCCCGTACTGTGATACAACAAATGTGAAACGGACTTTGAGTGCGCCTCATGTTCGTGGCTTTCGAGATCAAGAGAAGTTTAATGCTCAAAAGGTCTTGGATGAAGAGCAAATGATGGCCCAGCTAAAGGCTCAAGCGCGTAGTGCTGCGCGCCGACTCTTAAAAGATAGTGAGGATGTGGGTGATCGCTTTGTAACCGAGGCCCGAGCCGTTCATCAGGGTAAAGCTCCGATGAGAACGATTCACGGCAAATGCACACTCAATGACGCACAGGATTTATTAAATGAGGGGATTGGGGTGCTACCTATCCCTGATGGTGTGGTTCACACAAAAAACTAACACAAAGGTTTTACCATGGCGCTTTTTGGTCAACTATCGACTCCTAAGAAAGAACTGCCGCTGATTGATTTAACCAGCGCAGATATTATGATGGAATTGTTGGAAGAGGTTGCAATTACCGCTTCTACAGCAGATTACATTGAACAACACGAGCCTCACCATCCTGAAGCAGCAGAGCTTCATGAACAGGCTGCTGATGTTTATAACGACTTCCTAAATATTTTGTTGGGCAAGGTAAAAGATAAGCGAATTAATCGTAAGTCTGGTTATCATCCAGATGATCTTCGTGATCATTTTGCTAAACATGAACAAAATGTAGAAGGCGAAATCCTTGAGTTCGTCTTGAAGCGCTTCTTATCTGAATTTATTCGTTTAAGTCGTTTATCAATGCAAGATCGGGATGCTGTTACACGTAAACAGTACTATGCTTTTATGAGCGGTTGGGCCCATTATTTTGCTGGTTTAGCCCCCGATGAAACACCGCCTACGGATCGCTAATAGGGAGAGGAATGTGGCAAGGAAACAATTTCCACCTAAGATTCGACTCGTTTTGAATATTTTGTTTGCTGTTGTTGTGATCACAGCCCTCGTTATGGGTTGGAATCGTGAAGTAGACGATCCTGATGCTTGGTTTCCTAATGAAGTGAAAAAGGTTGAACAAACTCAAGGGAGTGCGCCTCAACCACAACAAAGCATGCAGAAATAGATTTAAAAAAGGAAGGCGATTGCCTTCCTTTTATATTTTTAGAGGGCACCAAACCAAGTAATGGTTAATGCATTGATAAAGTCAATTAAGAAAGCTCCAACTAAACTGACAATTAGCCAAGCTTTAGGGCTGTGCCCGTACTTCTCACCAAGACCTTGCATATTGGTTAAGCCCGTTGAAGTTGAGCCCATACAAAAACCACAACCGCCAACGGTCAGCATCACAGCATCGTAGTTTCGACCAAAGAGTGTGAACAGCACCCCCCAGGCAAAAACTAATAAAAGCGCAAGCTGACATAGCCAAATGGTCAGAAGTGGAAGTGCGAGATGGACTAACTCATTGAGTTTTAATGCATTAATTGCCATCGTCACAAATAAAGCCAAAGAGATCTCTGCCAATGCATTTGTGGCTTTATCATTTTCGTGAAAGAAGTGAAATAAGTCACCAACATTACGGCAGATCGCAGCTGCAATCATAGAACCAATATAAACCGGTAATGTTAAATACGCGCTTAGTTCTTCAGAGATGACCTTACCTAAACTCATACAAATCAAAATTACGGTCAGTGCTTTGAGGATATCTGCTGTCCATGAGCGAGAACCTTTGCGTTTATCATGCATTTCATCCTCAGCCATTTTTTTTGCAGAATCATCATTAAGATCTGGAGTTTTGACCTTGTATCGCTTAATTAGCCACTCTCCAATAGGGCCCCCAATTAATAATGAGTTGGTCATTGCCAATGTCGCAGACGTAATTGCTACTGCAGTAGCACCACTTAAACCATAGGTTTGTTCAAAGTAGGGCCCAAATGCGGCAGATGTTCCCAAGCCCCCCATGAGAGAAACTGAACCAACCATAATGCCATAACGACTATCGATGCCAAGCAAGGAGGCAACGCTCATACCGAGGCAATTTTGAAGTACGGTGAGTACGGTGACAGCCATTAGAAAAAAGAAAAGCATGATGCCGCCTTTTTTTACGACTTTAAGGCTTGCCATTAAACCAATTGTTGTGAAAAAAGCAATCATGAGTTGCTTTTGCAAAGTTGCATCAAAGGTGATGTGAGCGATATTAAAACCCTGTAGAAGTGAAAGGATGACTGCTACAGTTAAACCTCCCACAACAGGGGAGGCGACGGATAGTCGACGTAAGATGCGAATTTTAGTTTTTAGCCAGCTACCAAAGTAATAAATAATGGCAGCAAAAGCAAGTGATTCTAACGTACCAAAATGGAAGGTAAAAATCTGTGGATCTGTTGGCATGATGAAATGACTACCTCAAAATGATTGGATTTTTACATTAATAAAATGTACCCGTTAATCTCTAAGAATTGTATTGGGGAATACTTGCAACTATTGTCAGATATAAGAAAAGCCCTGAAAACTCAGGGCGTTATAGGAAAGCGAAGCTGATTACTCTTCAGATTTAAAATAGCCTAGCGGGCGTAATTGCTCATCATAGTAAATGCTCATGGGGGCTCCAACAACAATAGTATTGATGATGTTATGTTGGCTTACCATTGCCTCTTGTGCACGCAACGGATTTTTTGAGGTTAGCGTTGTTTGTGAGCAGGTCCACATAAATCCAATAAAGCACATTAAAGCAATCAATAAATTTGTCCACTGATTACCTTGCCACACAGACCAGCGTGAAATGATTGAAGCCATCCGAAACCACAAAGATACGAAAATCACGCCGATGACAATGCCAATCAAAATGTCAGACAAAATCGGGTAGTCCGGCCAAAATTTTCCAATATATTCAAATGGATGAGATTTAAAAGCTTCAAACTCAGGTGATCCAAATGAGTGTCCAGTCGTACTAATGAAGTGAATGTTGGCGGTATTCGATAGATAAAACCAACCAAACATGTGAGCAACGTAGACCGTCGTCAGTTTGCAGCAATAGCGATAGATACCACCGCCAAGCATGCTTACCAGTGCAAATAAGAGTCCAGGAATGATGATGAGGTAGGCAAATTTAGCATCAAAGCGCAAACTTGCCTTCCACATCTCGATATAGTCATCCCTATGAACAATACTGTTTAAAGGTGTTTGAGAAACAAAAATCTCAAGTAGCAGTTCTCGATAAATAAAGCCGAGAGCAAAGAATAACAAGCCCATCACCATTAGTGAAAAGGCAATGACGAGACCTTTTGCTAAACGGTTTTCCGGTTCTAGAATCGGAGGGATCTCCGGTAGAAAGTTTTTCATAATTTAGAAAAAAAAGAAAAAAAGAAAGTAGAAAATCGATACGACTGGAAGTTAAACGATGGCTTCAATCGCTTCTGATACTTCTAGCCATTGCATCTCAAGTTCTTCAACAGCTTGAGCTACCTCACCTCGACGCTTTAATGTTTGTGCAACATCGTCTGGATTACCTTCATAGAATGCAGAATCAGCTAATTTTTCATCCAATTCTTTTAATTCTTTATTAAGAGGATCCAGTTTTTTCTCAATTGCACTTAATTGTTTTTGTAGAGGCTTTTTCAGTTGTGCAATGCGTTGACGTTCTTGAGCCGCTTGCTGACGCGCTTCTTTTTTATTGGTATTGGGTGTTACGGTATCATTTTTAGCTTTAGAGGCCGATAGGGTAGCCTTTCGGTTTTCTAAAACAAGCGTAGCGTAATCGTCCAAATCACCATCAAACTCGGATACTTCGCCATTGTGAACAAGCATCAAACGTTCGGTTGTGGCCGATAAAAGATGTCGATCATGGCTGACGATCAGTACAGAGCCTTCAAAAGAAGACAACGCCATAGTTAGCGCTTCGCGCGTTTCCATATCTAAGTGGTTCGTCGGTTCGTCGAGCACAAGTAAATTTGGCTTATCCCATGCTAAAAGGGCTAAGGCAAGACGAGCCTTTTCTCCCCCAGAGAAGGGGCCAACAGGGCTTGAGGCCATGTCACCAGAAAATTTAAAGCGCCCAAGAAAATCTCGTAGAACCTGTTCTCGCTCTTCAGGAGCTTTACGGCGTAAATGTTGTAGCGGGGATTCGTCTTCACGCAATTGCTCTAATTGATGTTGAGCAAAGTAGCCGATTTGAAGTCCCTGTCCAAAACGAAACTCACCATGTTGAACAGACAACTCTTGGCAAATTCCTTTAATTAACGTGGACTTACCAGCACCATTGACACCTAAGACACCGATTCGCTCGCCGGAACGGATTGAGAAACTGACATTATTTAAAATGCGTTTTTCACCGTAACCCAAGCAGACAGATTTTGCTTCAACCAAATGTTCAGGGCAACGCTCTGGTTGTAGAAATTCGAAGCGCCACTCTCTTGTTGCTCGCACTGGTTCGACCGCTTTGAGTCGTTCAAGCATCTTAATGCGAGACTGTGCTTGTCGTGCTTTTGTTGCTTTATAACGGAAGCGATCGATGAAGCTTTGCAAGTGAGCGCTTTCTCGCTCGTAAGCTTTTGCAGCTGCATCTTGCTGACGAAGCCGTTCGATTCTCATCGCTTCAAAAGCACTGTAGTTGCCTGCATAGCGGTGAATTGTTCCGTCTTCAATGGACCAGATTGTGTTGACGCAACGATCTAAGAATTCACGATCGTGGCTAATGATGACGGTTGTTGCTTGTTGTCGCTTTAACCAAGCTTCTAGCCAAATCACACTATCCATATCCAAGTGGTTAGTGGGTTCGTCAAGAAGTAGTAATTGAGCTGGGCACATCAAAGCACGTGCAAGTGCTAAACGATTTCGCCAACCACCAGAAAAGTCCTTTACTCTTTGCATTGTTGCGGCTTCAGTAAAGCCTAAACCATGCAAAATGATCTTTGCTTGTGCTTCGATAGCGCCCTCATTGAGCTCGGCTAATGTCGCATGGGCCTGCGCCAATTGCATGTCGTTTTGGGCTTGGGCTAAATCGGCTCGAGCCTGCATCAACGGGCCATGTCCACTTAACACCCATTCGATTGCAACCTCGTCGACTTCGTCAATATCCTGAGCGACGTGGCCGATTAAGTGCATTGCTGGAGCATCGATTTCTCCAGATTCTATGGGGGCCTCACCCAAAATGGCAGCTAAGAGAGAAGACTTCCCACAACCATTATTGCCAACAAGACCAATACGTTCACCGGAATTAGCAAGAAGCGTGGCGTTCGAATATAAAACCCGAACACCTCGCATAAGAGTGACACTTTGAAGTCGAAGCATTAACGTAACTCTTCTTTACGTAAAAGGAAGACCATCTCTTCTTCTGCTTCTGTTGCAAGCCAAGTAAAGGGAAGGCGAGGATAAGCTTCTTCGCATGCTTGACGACCATCGCCCACTTCAACCACCAATACACCCTTAGCAGTCAGGTGATTAGAGGCTTCAGAGAGCATACGACGAACAATGTCCAATCCATCATCCCCAGCGCCTA
The DNA here is from genome assembly GCA_937906995.1 of uncultured Sutterella sp. Classification (GTDB taxonomy): domain Bacteria; phylum Pseudomonadota; class Gammaproteobacteria; order Burkholderiales; family Burkholderiaceae_F; genus Aphodousia. Next base: position 16,753 of record CALESB010000061.1, on the reverse strand, counting down.
AAGCCAAAGAGGGCTCATGGCGATATTCTTGAGGAAGATTGTTCATTGCATCTGTCGTAACATACGGAGGGTTAGAAATGATGACATCGTATTGACGATCTGCAATGCTATTAAAGAGATCGCTTTCAATTAATTCAATACGATCTTCCATACCGTAGTTGGCGACATTAATCTTAGCCACTTCCAAGGCATCTTTACTGATATCAACACAGTCAACCTTGGCATTAGGGAAGGCCTCTGCAGCTAAAATGCCCAAGCAGGCAGAACCGGTACATAGATCCAAAACTCGCGTCACACGCTCTGCATTGGGAACCCACGGAGCCAATTCATCTTTTAAAAGCTCTGCAATATAAGAGCGGGGAATCAAAACTCTCTCGTCGCAATAGAATTCGTGATCTACTAACCAAGATTCCTTCAAGATATACGGCATCGGGATTTTATCAATAGCACGCATTTGGATACGTTCAAGTAAGAGTTTCAATTCGGCATTGGAAACTCGAGCATCCCAAAAACGATCCAAATCTTCAAAGTTAAGCTTCAAAGTACGGGCGACTAAGAAGTAAGCTTCTTCATAAGCATTTGCACAGCCGTGACCGTAGAAAATCTTATTGGTTTCAAACTGCGTCATGGCGTAACGAACAACGTCACGAATCGTTTGAAGACGACATTGATGAACATCTTGATCTGTAATCATAATAATTATCTTCTTGCGGTTGAAATGAATGTTTGGAATTTTAACAGCTTTCTCCCACTTCTTCGGCACTTAAAAATGCTTAAAGGATGTGCAGGAAAGAAAAAACGATAGACATAAGTAAAAAAAGACGAACCCTATTTATTTGGTTCGTCTTTTCTATCGGTCAGAAACTCATCTTATCGGATTATTTCTTCATGGAGTCCAAAGCCTTTTGAACGCTTTCTTGAGACGGGCGGAAACTCGTCAAGCGTTGTTGGACAATTGCCGGTGCTTGCGGCAACATCGTGTTGTAGCGATAGCCACCCTTAACAAGAGTCTTTAATACGGAAGCGAAGTCAAAGAAGCAATCTTCACGATTGAATTTGGCAGCACGTTGTAAACCCATGAAGTCCGTCCAGGCAACGGTGTAAACAATACCCTTGTCGCTAACATCACAATGCGTAACGGCAATATTGTCACAAACCCACACGTTATTCGGTTGTTCTTCTGCTTTAACCTGATCTTGAACTTTATTTTCAGCCATTTTGAATATCCTTTCCGTTTGACTGTTAATAGTAGATGTTTATGCTGCAGCTTTTTTATCAGCTTTAGCTTGTGCTTCGGTCTTCTTTGTATAGATTGTGGCAAAGATCCCTGCAATCACAATCATAATCATACCGATTAATCCGTTCCATGAAATATATTCGGCAAAGAAAATAAAGCTCATGCATGCAGAGAAGGGGATGGCTGAAAAGCCTAAGCATGAACTCAATAACATATTGCCGTAGGCATAAGAGCGAGTAGTACAAATTTGAGCCAACGTAGCACAAATCCCCATGCCAACTAAATAGGCACCGGATTCCAAGGTAGGCATATGCATACCATCTTCTATGACAAAACTTCCTAGTAAACCAAATACAGTGCCAAAGGTAGTGAAATAAAAGACAATACGCCAAGAAGGTTCTTTCAGTTCACCTAATTGTTTGATTTGCCAATATACAATTAAGTCAATAAAGGCTATGCCCAAGCAAATTAAAGCAGGCACTAAGTAGCCAGCTTCAAAAGACGGTTGCAAAACGGTGGTAACCCCGATGAAACCAAAAATGATGGCAACAATAATGCCCCAGGGAGCTTTTTCATGTCGCATAGCCGCCAAAATGATGAAGTTGACGGCCATGAATAAGGGGGTTGTGTAAATTAAGGTCATATTCGTGCCTAAGGGCATTTGACTGATGGTAAAAAACCAAAGAGCAACCGTACAAGTACCCAAAACAGAGCGAACAATATGACCGCCTAAATGTTCTGTCTTTAAGCTAAGTCCTCGACTATTAACAAAAATTAAAATACTAACAACACCAATTAGAGAGCGGTAAAAAACCAGTTCTAGAGAGCCAAAGTGCCCACTACAGAGCTTAACGAAGACTGCCATCAATGAAAATAATGCAGCGGCTCCTAAAGCCCATAAGGATTGCTTCATCATAAAAGAGAAACCTTTGTAAAAAATCGAATGTTAAAATTGTAAACTGCATCTTCAGTCTTTTCTTTGACTTTAATAAGTTATTCGTTGATTCAATTCACTATTTAAGGGATTCTCAGTATTTAATAATAGATAACGTACGTCTGCTTACGTCTTTAATGCAAAAAGCTCATATGCTTGTTACATGCCTGTGGTATTGTTAAGCAATGAATTAATAAAATATGAATACAGTAGGCGGAGCCAAACCTGCGAATCACTTAAAATAAGTTGATTAACGGGGAGAGAAGATGTGGTGCCCAGGATCGGACTCGAACCGATACGTCTTTTACAACGCCAGCACCTGAAGCTGGTGCGTCTACCAATTTCGCCACCTGGGCACATGAAAGCTAGGAACGCTTTCAGATGTGAAGGTGTCCATTATAACAATAAGTGAGAAAAATTTGACGAATTTAAAAAAAATGCCTCGTCCAAAGATTGTAAAAAACCGTCGTTCTTCGGCAAATAAACCAGCCAAAAGCGAGGGACGAGTCAAAAACTATGTTGTACAGGAACTGACTCAAAAGGCTGTCGGCATTTTACTCTCGAGTGCGGCGGACTTGGATCCGAGTGAGTTATATGTTCTTTTGCAACAAGAGTATCGAAAGCTCAATGAAAAGCTTTTTGATCAGGTTCTATTAAGATTGATTGACGATTCACGCGTTTCTTATAACGCCAAAAGCAATACTTTCCGTCACCCAGCTGCAAAAGTTCGTACTGGTGTCGTAATGTGTTTTGCCCAACAATACCCCTTTGTCGTAGATGATGAAACGGGACAAAAAATTTCGATTGTTGAGCAGCAGGCTCGCCAATACTTACCAGGAGATAAGGTTAACTTTGTATTTGGGCCGATGAATGAAACGGCAGTTATTCAAGAGGTTGCCGAACGTTCCATCTCTGAGATTGTCGGTGAAGTTAAGTGTACCGTTAAAAAAAATGGTACCAAGAGCTACCATTTCCGAAAGTTTGATCCGCGATTAAGTTATCTCAGTGTCGGGTTCAGTCAAAAAGACGAAGTATTAGACAGTTGGGTAGGACAGAGAGTAGTCGCTCGAATTTCCAACTACCCAACAGAAGATCTACCTAAGGTAATGGTTGAAATACAAAATGTATTACCCGTTACCAGTGATGCAGAGCTTGAAATTGAATTAGCTGTCCGTCAGTTTGGTGTTCCGCATGAGTTTAGTCCAGAAACATTAGCAGAAGCCGAAGCATTGCCTTCGCGTGTGATGGCTAAGGACCGTACGCGTCGAGTCGATTTACGAGATGTTCCGTTTTGTACCATTGACGGGGAAGATGCAAGAGACTTTGACGATGCTGTTTATGCTGAAAAGCTGAACACTGGAGATATTCGGCTACTCGTTGCAATTGCCGACGTCAGTCATTATGTAAAACCAGGTCAACCGTTAGACAAAGACGCACAGCTTCGTTCAACATCGGTGTACTTCCCACGGCGAGTTATTCCGATGTTGCCGGAAAAACTTAGTAATGGCATTTGTTCTCTCAATCCAGGAGTTGAGCGCTGTTGCATGGTTTGTGACATGGTGATTACGCCCTTAGGAATGGTCACCGCTTATCAGTTTTACCCTGCATTGATCTTGTCTCATGCGCGTTTAACTTATACGGACGTATGGGCTTACTTGTCTGGAGAAGAACCAGAAGAAAGTAAGTTGCCCTCTGATATGAAACCTCATATCGATGTCCTATATTCACTGTATAAGGTATTGCGAGAAGCTCGTGAACGACGCGGAGCAATTGACTTTAGTACACGCGAACCGCAGGTTCTAACGAGTGAAAGCGGGGAAGTTATTGGTATTGTTGCTCGAGAGTTAAACGATGCCAATCGATTAATTGAAGAGTGTATGCTCGCGGCCAATACCTGTGCAGCGGACTTCATTGCTCGACATGACCGTCTTTGCCTGTATCGCGTGCATGATGCTCCATCCATTGAGCGCCTGCGCCAATTGCGACAAACGTTAAGTGGTTTTGGACTGACGCTTAAAGGTGGGGACAAGCCAACAGCGGCAGACTATGAAGAAGTCATCGAAAAAATAGCTGGTCGTCCTTATGCTGAGGAAATCCAAATGCACTTGTTGCGTTCTATGCAACGAGCAGTCTATTGTCCAGACAATATTGGACATTATGGACTGGGTTATGAGGCATATACACACTTTACATCGCCAATTCGCCGCTATCCAGATCTTTTAGTCCATCGCACTATTCGTTCTATTTTGTCACGCCGTCATTATCAACCGGAGGTTTATGAGGCATCTTGTTCGATATTGACAAGCTTTAGTGGCAAGGGGTTGGAGCGAACCATGCAAGCTATGCCACGAGTTATAGCTGATTCAAAGTTTGTCCAAGGTAAAGATGACTGGTCTCGTCTAGGAAAAATTACCTCTGCATGCGAACGTCGAGCTGACGAAGCCAGTCGAGATGTTGTGGCATGGTTAAAGTGCCGTTATATGAAAGCAACAGCTAAAGGCAATAAGACCTATCAGGGACGTATTACAGCTGTTACACAGTTTGGCATTTATGTTGAATTGGATGAAATTTACGTTGAGGGTTTTGTGCATATCTCAAATCTGGGGTATGACTACTTCGTATACAGTGATGAAGGCACTTTAATTGGTCAAGATTTTGGAGAAACATTCAAAATTGGAGATCGAGTTAAGGTAAAAGTTATGGAAATTGATGAAGATCGTCGAAGAATTGACTTCCGTCTCGTGAAATAAAGGTACAATAACGGTTTAATTTTTAGATGATTCGTTTTGTAGGATCAAAAATGGCAAAGAATATGGTTTTAGCAGGCTTTCATGCTGTGGGTGCTCGCCTTAGAAATGCACCTGAAAGCCTTGTGACGGTGTATGTTGATCCCTCCCGTCATGATAAGCGCATGGTCCAAATGCGTGAAGAGTTGGATAAAGCAGGCGTCCGTGTGATGCATGCTTCTCATGATCGCTTAAATGGAATGGTGAGTAAAGACGTTCCACATCAGGGTATTGTGGCTATGGCCAAGGAACTTGATACGGGAATGAGCTTTGATGAACTCATGGATCAAATTCGACCAGATTCTTTGTTCCTAATTCTGGATGGGATTACAGATCCTCGCAATTTTGGGGCTTGTTTGCGCTCAGCTGATGCTGCTGGAGTTCATGCCGTGATTATCCCGAAGGATCGCTCTGCTACGATGACGCCCGCTGCGGCAAAGGCTGCCGCTGGCGCCTCCGAAACAGTTCCCGTTGTACAAGTGACGAACTTGGCTGCTGCCATTGTTGAATTACGCGATGCCGGCGTTACTTGTGTAGGCGCAGCAGGTGAGGCGACCAAGATGATTTATGATTTTGACCAGACCGGTGCCTTCGCTTGGGTGATGGGAGCGGAAGGTCCAGGTCTTCGTCAACTTACTCGCAAGCGTTGTGATGATTTAGCAAAGATTCCTTTAACGGGATCGGTAGAAAGCTTGAATGTCTCAGTTGCAACGGGCATCTGTTTATTTGAAGCTGTTCGTCAACGTACTCAAAAGCACTAAACTAACAAGAACTCTGAAAGGCCGTGGATGCCAGCACTGGCATCTTCGGCTTTTTTTGCCGTTTCGAAAGGAATACTTTAGATGAGTCGAAAACAAGTGTCGGAGAAGAATTCCGCGGCTCGTAAAGAAAAACCGATTGAGAGCTTGCCGTTATTTGAAACGGAAGATATTCTCTCAACGCAAGACGATTGGATGAAAGTGTTACTTAAAAGTGCTGAAGTGGATCCTGGCGATGGATCAGGCATTCGAAGAGCATTAAAAGTTGCATTGAAATCACGCGTACTGCCAATTAACAACGAACAGTGCTTAAAGGACATCGATCGATTATTACATGGACGAAATTTGTCATTCACGACCATGTGTCGAGTAGTTGATGCATTAGGTCTGCAATTTCAACTAATACGTAAAATTAATCAACAGTGATTAGTCTGCCGAGCAAGAAATTTTCTTAGCTCGGCAAATTATTTAAGAGATCTTGAGCGTTTTTAACGCTACCCAATAATTTCTGAATTTGCCCACGTTTTGCGGTAGGAACATTCATTTCAAGTGTATCTAAAAGGGCACGAGCCGGTGCTTCATCTTGATCTAAGCAAACATAGCTTGCAATAGCGTAAGCGGCAATAGGGTCTGCAGTGCACCCAGCACCAAAGCGATAAAAATTCACTAAGAGCATCAAAGCCTTTTTGTCATCTTGAGCAGCAGCCTTTCGAGCCCAACGAAAAGCTTCATCATAAGAGGCCAAGGTGCCTTCACCTAATTGATAGAAGAGAGAAAGTTGATATTGGGCCGGTGCATATCCAGCTAAAGCTGCAACCTTGATCCAACGGAAGGCCTCAGCTTCATTTTTCTTTGGATAATCAGGATGGGTGAAAAGCAGTCCAAATTCATATTGAGCTTTGGGCTCATTATTGATGGCGGCTTTTCTTAGCCAGTTGGCTGCTTGGATAAGGTCGACATCACAACCTTGACCATGAGCCAGTGAAACACCCACTCGATACTGAGCTTGAGCATGCCCTTGGGCGCCTGCGAGACGAAACCAACGAAGCGCCTGATAGGCATCTTTATCAGTTTCTTTACCATCCATCAATGCACAGCCTAAATCATACTCAGCCTGAGCATTTCCAGAGATAGCGGCTTGACGAAATAGTTCTAAAGCGCGAGCAGGGTCTCGTGTAACACCTTGGCCTCGCCAATACATCAGGCCAAGTAAATGTTGACTAGCTGCGTGATCTTTCTCAACAGCTTTTTTTAGCCATTTGAGAGCGGCTCGATTATTTGTGGAGAGAACCTGCCCATCGACTAAAAGACGTGCTAACTGATATTGAGCGTCTGGGTTACCTTCTGCGGCTTCGCGAGCATAATATTGCATAGCCTCTTTTGAAGGTTGAGGGGGAGCTTTGACTACACCGCCCAAAAGACCTAACACATAGTTAGCGCGTGCATTAAGTGCTTCGTTTTGGGCGTTTTTCTTTCGTGTAGCCATAAGGAAATGAATTAGAGAGTAATGCCAAGGATATGTAAGCCTAGCACATAAGTGATTGCAACGGCATAATAAGCAACCCAACCACCAACGCCCCAAGTAATACATTTTGCCCAAAACTTGTGCTCGTAACCCTCGCCAAATTTTTCATTGACATACTTTAATTGCTTGTAGCCATCGAAATACGTCCAACTTAACCATAGAGCAACCATCAGTGTCAGCAAAACGTATTGGGTGTAGGGGATGCCTCTTAACAAAGGCTCAATAAAGATATAGAGGACCATCAAAAAGAGGGTCGTTCTCATCCAACCCAAAGAGTTAGTGCTTTCTACGTGCTTTCCCATAGCTCGCCAGTTCAGAGCACTAACGATGCCACCGAAAGCGGGAGTAAAGACAAAACTTAAGAGAATAATCCACATGGGATTCCATAATGCGACTTGAGAAGATTGGTTTTGTTTTGTTGTCATTTGAGTTGAAAAAGCAAAAAATCATAAACGCACAATTCTAAACAACTCTGATTAATTTTTGCTTATCTATTGAGAGTTTCAATGATAGAATCCCAGTGTGAGACCACACATCTTTCGTGTCGGATATTTTCTTTTAAATTTATGAAAAAGTTAAATTTCTTATTAACCGCTGTTGTTGTAGCCACTACATTAGTTGGATGCGCCAGTTCGAACAACTCGCCAGTTTCTTACCGAGATGTCGCAAAAGGATCGACGATGTGTTTGGTTGATAATACCGAGTTACCACCTCAGATGTTTTTAGCTGTTCGACGCGCCTTGCTCGATAAAGGTTTTTATGTTCAAAGAGTTGATGAGAACGACCTAGCTTCTCAGGCCAATTGCCGACAAATCATCTCTTATGAAATGGATTTGGATGCGTCTTGGGGACAGCCAATTTTGAATTTTGCACGAATTACTCTAAAAGAGCAGTCTAAAATCGAAAAGGTTTATACTGCCCAATTTAATGGAAAGAAGGGCCAGCCAACCCTTTTCGATCAGGTTAGGGAAGCGGACATTGAAATACGAAGGTTGATTGATCGTCTCTTACCTTCTGACATTCCCTGGTCATAAAAATGACAACACTGTTACATTTTGCAATACTTACTCTGTTTGACAGTAATGATGCCATTTGGCAAAGACTAAATGAGTGGGCAGATAATAATCTATATTTTTCAATTAGTTATAAAATACCGTTAAATAAGTAATCGTAAACCCTTAAGCAACTCCCCCCTTTCAAAAAAATGAGTTTTAGCCCAAAATGTAGCCTTGAACGCAGGAGCTGTGATTGGTTCCATTGCGTTCACGAGTGTTTGCAAAAGCAGACCTCAGTGCCAAGCGGCTAGAGGGGGATACGAAAGTATCATTGTCGTTTGGTTGGTTAAGTTGAGATTTAGGGAGCTTAACTTAGCCAAGGAGGATGAGTGAACTCATCCCTCCGAATCTTTAACCCACCGTGTGAATTCACGGTGGGTCTTTTTTTTTGTCGACAAAAAATAACGGCAATAAAAAATGCTCCGGTAGAGGAGCATTTAGAAAATGCAGTAACCTACTTTTGATTCAATTGTGGATCTTCTTTGGCTCGCATTAAGAAACGAGCAATTTCAGTAGCATTATGAATACCTAATTTACGATATGCAGCTCCACGGTGGACTTGAGCAGTCTTTTCTGAAATACCCAATTCGTCAGCGACTTCTTTGTTGGATTTGCCTAGGCTAATTAAATTAACAACTTCACGTTCACGGGTTGTTAAGTTCTTTAATTTGTTTTTGAAATCCAAGACATCTGCCATACGCTCTTGGCGATTCATATACTCCGTAATGACATCATTGACAACACGGAATAAACGCTCTTCGCGCACTGGCTTTTGTAGGAATTCAACAGCTCCAGCCTTCATTGTGTGAACCGCCATGTCAATATCACCATGGCCACTTAAGAAGATGACGGGGAGATCCACTCCCATTTCATTTAGATGTGTTTGAAGACCAAGGCCACTCATGTTGGGCATGCGAACGTCCATAATAATGCATCCCGGACGAATGAAATCCCCATTTGCAAGGAATTGAGAGCCGTCACGATAAGTTTTTACTTCCCAGCCTTCACCCTCAAGTAAAAAGGCCATGGAATTGCGGATGCCTTCATCATCATCCACGATACGCACTAATGGAACATTGTTAAGCATTTAAAGCCCCTAAAAAAATTGAGCACCCATTAAGTATAGGAAAATTTCCTAAAAAGAAAAATCAGACATAAAGTCCATATTCGGTAAATGTCTTAGAAAAGGCGCTCTTGGAAGCAGATTTCTTTCTAGTTATTGGTTTAAACGAGCAAATGAAGTGCTCATAGTATCCATCTCAATAGGATCTGCTTGTAGATCTTGAGCAACTGTTTCCCAATTTTGAGAACAATATGAAGTAATTTCATGCGCCAGTTCAACGGCTTTTCGGTTACTTAGTGCAAAATAGCGACATACTTCGATTGCCTTAGTTAAGTCAGGGGAATCACAGTCTTGAGTAACGCCTGTAGCATGGTGGCGTCGATTTACCGGCAGTGGAGTAGGGGTTAATGAATATATAGGACTCAGACGCCATCCATTTTGCGAGCGTAAAAAGCCAATATTATTTAACGCATCGTTAACATTGCCAATGGCCATGTTAAATACCATTCTCTTCCAAAGCTCTTCAAGATCTTCTCTAGGAGATTCTCCACTCTCATTTAAGATATCCGCCACTTCGAGATAAGAGTGGTAGCTATTGGGAGCCGCCCCCAGTAAAGCTTGAGCAGTAGCAAATCCTAAGGCATTATCTTGACTATCCCTATCGAATCGTTCTGTTACTAAGGCATCAATGCCACGAAATGATGTCAACTCAGCAGAAACTGTTTTTAGACCGATTCGCTTCGCAAGGCTTAAAGCGACAGCTTCCCACACTGCTAAATTACGTTCTGGATCTGGGTGTGTAAATTTAGCAATAACGTTTGTATTTTTACCATTAACATAAGATAGCTTAAAACGTTCGCCTGGAAGCGAGGAAAGGGCAGAATAGAGATTATCTATATCTGAAATATTGACTTGTCCCATCATTAAACGCTCTAAATCACGAATAACACTCGGAATCGCCCTTGATTGAAGTGAAGCTTTAGTTTGGGAATAAAAGCCAAGTGCACCAGGCCTAATGGATTCTTGTGAGTGAAGGAATAACTCTATGTTTGTAAAGTCTTTTTTTGCCATCAGCTTATGCAGTTTTCTAGCCCCAATCCCAGGAATCAAGTCTTGCATGAAGCCAAATAATGGAAAACGTGGACTTGTCTGAAAAACACGCGCTATTAATGGTAAATCCTTACCCAAAGCAAAGCCGTGTTCAAGCCAGAATTGGTCATAAGCAAAGTAGCAAACGGGGCGTTGACTTGAAGCTCCACTAATACTTAACGTACCGACAGATAAAAGATTTTTTGTGCTTTTAAAGTATATGTTCAAGTGTTTAAGATCGTTCATCAGATTACCTTTTTCACACTACGAGCACGCTTAGGCAAACGATCATTTTCAAGGCGTAATCCTGAGGTGTCTGCGCTAGGGGAGGCGATATCTTGTAGGGGAGTGCCTAGGCCAATGGCCTGCATGACTGCAGCAACATTACCAATGGATACACCGGGATCGCCTGCCTCGACCTTCGCTAAGGTATTTAGACTAATTCCGGCGCGCTCTGCAACTTGCAATTGTGGCAATCTACGTCTAAGACGAGCAATCTTTAAATTTTCACCTAAGGCCTTTAAAGACGTTTCTACAGCTACAGATGGTCTCATATAACTCTCAATATAATAAGTATTACAATATAATAACACTCAATATTATGATAGTTATAATATGTACTGTCAAGTAGATCAATCTTTTAATCTAGAGCCATTTGAAAAGCTATTTTCATAGCTTTAATATATTAATAACACGCAGTATAATGATTGAAAACATAGTCTAACAATTAGAATATTGAGTGTTATCTAAAATATAAAAATCTGAATTTATCACTTGTAGTTGATGATATGATCTGATTCTTGACTTTAATACGTATACTTGAGCTCTTAATCACTAAAGTTACGTTAATTCATCTCTATATTTGAATATATGTTTATAGTTATTTTCTATTGGAAATTATATGTTTTGTGATGAATTGGCTTTGATGATTAATATGTGGGTATTATTAAAAATAATAGATAGAAAAATACAATTTATAAATTCATGTTTTTTGAATAAAAAAAGCGTCAGAATTTAACTGACGCCTTAGTCTCTAGCAACTTAGCTAAATATATCTACCAACCGTAAAAACGATCCCAAACATCTAAGACTTCTTGAGAGTTATCTACAACATAATATCTTGGATGTTGCGCCGCAAAGGGACAAGCATGATTAGGGAGAATTCTCAGACGTTTGCCAATTGGAAAATCCTCCCAATCGATGGCGCTATTGTCCCTAGCCGAAATAATCCCATGTTCTTGGTTTGCTCCACTCATCCAAAGTCCACTTATTATTTTTCCATCAATATCACAGACTAGACCATAACCTTGGTCTATCTTCTGGTTGGCTGTACCTCTGTCCCGTGACATAGCCATCCAACCGCCATCCGTTATGATCCACCCCTTATCTTTCTGATGACCTATTACTGTTACTAGAAGTGAACAAGCAATATCACTCAGTTGACACGAACCAACCCCAGCCTGGTATAAGTCGAAGAACACATATACTCCTGCACGAAGTTCTGTAACACCTTCCAGGTTATCCGCATACAATGCAGTAGGCGTTGAGCCGACAGAAACTGTTTCACACTTAAAGCCGGCACTTGAAAGAAGGTTTTTAGCTGCGCAAATACCATCTCTTTCACCATGAGCTCTTTTTATCAATGCCTCTTCTGTGTCGACATCGTATGATCCGCCCGCGTGTGTGATAACTCCAGATAAGATTGCAGGAGCCGCAATTGCTTTCGCAACATTGATTATTTCTGGATCATTAGGTCTTAATCCCGATCGATGACCATCACAATCAATTTCGATAAGTACTTTGAACGCATAATGATGTGTTTTACAGAATGTGGAAACAGCGTTTGCACTAGCTACATTATCTAAAATGATCTTGAGATCTACACCTTTTTCATAAAGTGCTGCAACGCGAGGCAACTTTTGTGGAGCTATCCCTACGGCGTAGATCATGTCAGTGACCCCGTGCAAGGCAAACTCTTCTGCTTCCTTCAAGGTAGAAACTGTTATAGGACCCTCTTTGCCCAATAACTGTCGACGAACAACTTCCCAACATTTGCTGGTTTTAACGTGCGGACGTAACGTAACACCTAATGCTTTTGCCTTGTCATGCATTCTATTTATATTAGCCTGCATAATGCCTTTATCCAGGATAAGGGCAGGAGTATCAATGCTTTTCAAGTTCATATGGTCCTCTAACTTATATATTAGTTCTTACAGAATAACTCACTCTATTGATTCTAAAGCTTGTGAAATATCGATTTGTGGGCAATAACCCTATGTTTGTTAAGCAAACTATTTTTAATGATGAATGTCAATAAAATCAATCAATTAAGGGTTATCCCTTCTAATTTGTAACAAGGGAGGGTTCTACAATCTTTATCAATTTTAGGTACCCATTAAAAGGGGCGTTCAAGCAAATATGTTCAAGAGGAGGAACATAATGGCTTTTCAAATGAAATTGGCAGCGGCTGCCATGGGTTTGGCTTTGGGTGGTTTAGCATTAAATGCCACAGCTTGCTCTACGGTTATTGTTGGTAAGGACGTTAGTAAGACTGGCAACATTATCGTCGGTCATAATGAAGATAACGGTGGCCGTATTTTGTCAGCCCAATACTGGGTTCCCGCAGCTACGCATAAAAAAGGGGAAAAGATTAAGTTTGAAGAGGCTGCAGCCGAAATTCCGCAAGTTGAGAAGACTTTTGGTTTCTACTGGTCTCAAACTTACGATCCGTCCGGCGCTTCTTTCTCTGACGGCTTTGTCAACGAAAATGGTGTTGTGATCGCAACTAATGCCTGCACGGGTATTTACGAAGATGACATTATGCCAACCAAAGATGGTGGCATTGGTTACGGCATTCGTCGCTTAATGGCTGAACGTGCAACTAGTGCACGTCATGCTATTGAAATTGCCATTGATTTATTAGGTAAGTATGGTTATTTCTCTGAAGGTCGTACCTATACCGTTGCAGACCCGAAAGAAGCTTGGCAAATCGCTATTCACCAAGGTAACACTTGGGTCGCTCGTCGTGTGAAGGACAATGAAATTGTTTATATCCCGAATAATTTTATGATGGATAAAGTCGACGCAACGGATACGGAAAATGTCATTGTTGCTCCGGGAATGATTGAACGTGCAATTAAGAATGGTCGTTATAAGCCAGCTAAGGAAGGTGTTTACTCTGACTTTAACTATCGTGTAGCAGTTGCACCGGCAGACCGTCGTGCTGCAGACTATAACTCATCTCGTAATAATCTTGCTTGGAAGAAGATTACTGGTCAAAATATTACCGATCCAGAAAAATTCCCGTACAGCGCAACACCCAATAAAAAGTGGGGAGTTGAGGATGTTAAGGATCTTCTTCGTACACACGAACATGATATTGCTCAACAAGATAACATGTGGTATCACACGCAAAGTTTAGGCATTTGCCGTGCTACAACGCATGAGTCACTTGTTGTTGAAATGAATGAGAATCCGCTCTTGATTGCTGGCTATCGCACGCATGCACGTCCGTGCCAAAGCCCGTATGTGCCGTTCTATCCATTGGCACGTCCGGCTGAAGGTACTTCTTTCTTTACGTGGGACAAGGCAACGGCTGAGCACTTCAAGGGTACACCTGAATACTTCAGCTATCGTGCTGAATGGCCTGTGTCTACCTTCATTAATGCCGCTAACACGTACGACTTCCAACGTCAAGACCTGAAGAAGATCTCTCAAATGATCTCATCGATGGAAGCAGATTGGGCAAAGGAACGTGCTACAGTTGAAAATCATGCCAAGATGTTGATGAAGGTGTCTGACTACAAGGCTGCTGAATATCTCCATGCTTATAACTTGAAGACGTTCAACCAAGCTCAAGAAAAGGTTGCTGACAAGTTGCGTCAAATGGCTCCGTACAGCATGACGGTTATGGCTGACAGTATCGATCCGAAGAGCGATAAGACAGTTGATCTCGTTTTATTCTCCAAGGGTAAGATGGATGCAACGAAGATTGATCTCTCCAAGACTTATGCTGGCGTGGGTCGCGCATCTATTGGTAACAAGATTAAGATGGCAGATAAGTTAGCACAACCGATTAAGACTGCTAAGCGAGATGTGGATGGTGACGGCAAGCTTGATATGGTTTTAACCTTCACGCAAAAGGATCTTGCTAAGAACATGTTGGCAGGTGCTACTTATGACATTTGGCTCCACACCTTTAACGGTAAGGAACGTATTGCAGTGATGGATACTGCATTCGTGGAAACCGAAGGTTACAAGGGTCCCGCCAAGCGTACGGAAAATGCTGACGTGTAAGTTTAAATACTAATTAAATATTCGTCACATAAGGGCACCTCAGTCGAGGTGCCTTTTTTTAATATGTCCAAAATGCGCCTAATATATTGACAATGGGCATTTCGTTATGTAGAATACTAAATAACAAAAGAGGATGCTATGGCTGGTCAAAGTACGAACATCAAAATTGATCCAGAATTGAAACAACAGGCACAAAAACTGTTTTCTGAATTGGGAATGGACATGACCACAGCAGTTAATATTTTTTTGCGCCAGGCAGTGCGGGAGCAGGCCATTCCCTTTAGAATAGGGGAGGCGCGTCAATTAAAAGACAATCAATCGAGACAATAATTCTAGATTTCAACAGAAACAAAAAAGGCAACCAAGATTCCGGTTGCCTTTTGTCATTATGCGAAGAATGCAATTAACATTCTAAACCGCCAGTTACCGTAATGTCTTCAGAATGAGTTTTGATCGCACGAATGCAAGCTTCTAATCCTTTGGTCATTGACATTAACTCAACAAACGGAACATTCTTTTTTCCCATCACTTGTTCTGCGATATAGGGAACATGAACAAAACCGCCTCTGATATTCAGCTTATATTTGTTAATGTAATACAACAGTGAATACATAATATGATTGCAAACGTAGGTACCAGCAGTATTAGAAACAGCTGCAGGAACACCAGCCTTTTTCGACTCTTCTACCATAGCCTTAATGGGCAAATTAGAGAAATAGGCATTTTCACCATCATCGAAGATCTTCACGTCAATCGGCTGATAACCTTCATTGTCTGGAATTCTTCCATCATCAATATTAATAGCGATGCGCTCTACATTAAGGTTAAATCGACCACCAGCTTGACCAACGCAAAGTACAACATCCGGTTTAAATGAATCAATGCTTTCAAAGAGCTTTAATGCAGATTTTTTGAAAACTGTTGGAAGTTGGACTTTTATAACCTCAACCCCATCAATACAATTTGGTAAAGCATTTACAGCTTCCCATGCTGGGTTAATTTTTTCACCGCCAAATGGATCAAACCCTGTAATCAAAACTTTCATCATAAACCTCATATATATGATTGATTAATTTACTGCGGTAAGAAGTCTACGCTGATGTCTTACGACACGTCCTAGTAGTAATCCTAATAAAAGGGATGGTATTTATTCATAATAAAACTTTTGGCAATTCTTTACAGAACCATAGCAGGAGATCGATATATAAATATATTATTCAACATAACTGTTATTATGTTGCGTTGTTTAAATGGTAAAAAATAGGGTGGTCGTGCCTATTTTTGCTAGTTTTTTATTTTTCTAATCAGATACTGTTTTCACAACTATTGTTTATAAAAAGCATCTCTAACAGACTCTCAATTGACAAACTTTTCATTTATCTGAATTCCATTATCAAGAATCTTTTTGAAATCTGATTTAACCCAACATCTCAAACCTGCTAAGCTTATTTTGATAAGACTTGTTTTACTCAGTCTTTTTTAATCAAGAGGTTTAAATGATCTTGTTTCAAAACTGGTTTTCACCGGTTGGTCAGATATTGCTGATCTCCACAGAAGATACTCTACTTATGTGCGACTGGATTGATGGGGCTAAACACATCCGAGGTCTTAATCGCCTTAAACGATTCTACCCAGAAGTTTGGCAAGAGGCAGATTCTGGAGTTATGAGACAAACACGGTCACAAATCCAAGAGTTTTGTTCTGGTTCAAGACGAGACTTCTCAATAAAGTATCTCGCATCTGGAACGCGTTTCCAAAAGCTAGTCTGGGCCGCAGTATCATCAATTCCTTATGGTGAAACAATGAGTTATGCAGATATTGCCAATATGATTGGCAAAAAATCATCAGTGAGAGCCGTTGCAAATGCAATTGCAAATAATCCTTTACCTCTTATCATCCCGTGTCATCGCATTATAGGAAGTAATGGTAGTGTATCCGGTTATTCTGGCGGGATTTGGAATTTCACACAAAATGGGACGGCGCTTCTTACGACGTGGGACACGCACTTTC
>CALESB010000060.1 GCA_937906995.1 uncultured Sutterella sp. | reverse complement strand
ATACCGATTCAGTCAGGTCCCATGAAGCCTCTGAATTTATTCAGAGGTAGTTCACTGTCATGATGCTGATCGCCGGTGTGTGCTGCTCTTGGTTAGGAGCGGTTCTTTGGAATGCAATGAGTCAACGCTTGCCTCCTGCATTAGGAGGTCAGATGATTGTGTTTGAGACGATTTTTTCTGTGCTTTACGCCTTAATGTGGAGACAACAATGGCCAACATGGTCAATGGTGGTTGGCATGACAATGTTAATGTGTGGGGTGTTGGTTGCTTTGCGCATTTTCAGAAATGCTAAAGCGTAGTTTAAGGTAGCAGTTCGTATAATCTGTGGGTAGTTTTTTTGGAAGTAATTTGTATGGCCACAACTTTTCTTTGGCATGACTATGAAACGTTCGGTTTAAGTCCGAGTCAAGATCGTCCAGCTCAATTTGCAGCGATTCGAACCGATGAGAATCTGAATATTATGGGCGATTCCATGTGTTGGTATTGTCAGCCGGCAATGGACACACTGCCTTCACCAGAAAGTATTCTGATCACTCATATTTTGCCCCAGGAGTGCGAGGAAAAGGGGATGAAAGAGGCCGAGTTTGCTCAGCGTATTCTTGAGCAAATGAGTGAGCCAGAAACCATTAGCGTTGGCTATAACAATATGTCCTTCGACGACGAAGTGACGCGGTTTATGTTATGGCGTAACCTTTATGACCCCTATGCTCGTGAATGGAAAGAGGGTTGTTCTCGCTTTGACTTATTTCCACTTGTGGTTGCTACTTGGGCGCTACGTCCTGAAGGGATTATTTGGCCCGAAGTGGAATTGGAAAATGGAACAAAACGACCGAGTTTTCGGTTAGAAAATTTAACAAAGGCCAATGGTTTAGTGCATGAGCATGCACACGATGCATTAAGTGACGTACAAGCAACAATTGACGTTGCTCGTTTGATTGCTCAAAAGCAGCCAAAACTTTGGCAGTTTGCACTTAAAAATCGCTCAAAAAATACGTTAAAAGAGTTAGTCAATGCTCGAAAACCTTTGGTCTGGATTGCTTCAATTCATGGCGTTGAGAATGGCTACACTCGTTTAGTTTTACCGATTGGTCAAGATCCCAATAATCCCAATAGTATTTTAATGTGGGACTTACAGCATGATCCTCGAGAACTATTGCGATTAACCGCTGAAGAGATTAAAACGCGTCTATTTAAGCGTGAAAGTGAATTGCCTGAAGGGGTAAGTCGCTTGCCAATTTTCTCCTGTAAGATTAACCAATCCCCATTTTTAGTTGGTCACTTGGGTGTTCTTTCTGAGGAGCGAGCAGCACTCTTTAAAATTAATAAAGCCTTAGCTATAGAAAATGCCGCTTTCCTCGTTGAAGATATGGATAAGGTTAGTAGTCTTTGGGCTGAAGCTTTGGAAAGAAAGTCAGATACCGAAACGGTTGATGTGGATAATGGTCTCTATGCGGGTGGCTTTACGAGCAATCATGATCGAAGTCAGATGGACTTTATTCATCGTCAAGCACCGCAAGCCTTAGCTCAATTGGTGGAGTCTCAACGAATTCATTTTGATGATCCGCGTTTTGAAGAGTTGTTGTTCCGTTTCCGAGCTCGTAATTGGCCTGAAACGTTAAGTGAAGAAGAAAGTCAACGATGGCTAGAGTTGCGAGTTGAACGTTTAATCCATGGTGTTGGAGTAAAGCGCACATTGGATGACTTTGCTCAAGAGCTTGACTCTCAGACTGAAAAGTTAGGTGAGCATATTGATGAGAAAACAGAAGAGCTTTTCGGATCGCTTTATGATTGGGCTGAGCGTATTAGCAATTCACTGGATAATGATGCATTCTAGGTGACATAAATAACAGAAAGCGGACTGATGTAATTCAGTCCGCTTTTATTTTAAGCAGGGGAATGGCCCCTTGCTTAGGTTAGGTGTTAGAAGTTATAACGAACACCAACGTTAGCACGCCAGTCTTCATCTAAAGTTGCACCGCTCGTGCGTTCAAGGTCAGCGTAAACATACGTGTTCTTGTTGACATTGAAGTTAGCACCGATACCGTACTCAACCCAAGTATCCTTACCGTCGACTTCAAAGACCTTACCGTTACCACCAGTGATAGCAGCGTCGCCTAAGAATTCATGAACAGCGGACACACGAACGTAGACATCACCCTTGTCAGCAGGGCACTTAAAGCCAGCTGCAAAGCCTGCACGGCCCATGAGGCTGTCAACGTTGTCAAAGTCAAAGCGAGAAGAACCTAACTTCATTGAGTCAGAATCAATATAGGTATAAGTAGCTTCAACTTGCGGTTCGACGTAGACCATGTCAGTTAAGTCAAATCGCCAGCCGAATTCGCCGGACACGCTATAAGCCATACTGTCCAAAGAGCCCTTACGAGAGCCGTCAACCTTCATGTCGTTTTCAGCCTTGGCCACACGAGCAATCACGTCAGCGAACATGCCGTTATCAGCCATCCAAACGCTATAAGCAGCCAAGCTATAAGCGTTCATGTCAGCGTCACCACGTTTGTATTCCGTATCGCCCTTCGTGTAGCTAGCAGCCATACCAACGCGAGGACCATTGCTTAAGGCCATGTCGTAGCCAAGTTGAATCGTATGGAACTTGTTTTCTAGACCATCGTCACCAGACAACTTACCGCCGTCATAGCGAGCCCATGCACCGTCCATATCACCTGCGACACGGATATCGCCCAAGCGTTTACGAACGTCGTTCATCAAGATACGGTTCAAGCTCAACGTGCCAGCAGAGGCTAATGCTAAGGAGTCTTTCATCAAAGAGCTAGCTTCTGCAACGATAACATTTTCAGTCTTACCGTTCTTAGAGACAACGCTCATAGCACCGTTGTAATCACCTTCGGCAACCGTCGTCGTAGTTTCGACCTTATCCGTTGGTTTGGTGGTGCTTTCGCCAGTGGCTTCTAAGACGATGTCTTTGGAAACTTCCTTGAACTGCTCGGCAGTAATATCGTCGGCCGTGATACCCGTCAAGTTAACATCGAGGCTCGGCATGGCAGCTGCGGCTAAGAGTGCAGCAGCATCGGCCTTGCGATCTCGAGCATATTCTGGATCGATTACCAAGCTACCGTGGACGAAATCTTTTTCAGTCTTATTGACTTCCACATTAAGCGTACCGTGCGTACCAGCTAATTCATTAACATAAACCTTATGGGCTTGTTTGTCTGCAAGGTTAATATTGACAATACCACCATCCAAGGTCAATTTATTAGCAAAACTCTCTGCTGTATTAGTCCAGGTACCGCCATTTGAAAGTCCAAGGGTCATACCACTTACTGAGTCCTTACCACTAGGAGCATTACCAGTTCTAATGATGTTGCCGTTCAAATATGAGTTAGCATTGCTTAAATTGACATTCACATTGGCATCAATAGGACTCTTAGAGGTCTCTTCATCATAAGTGAAGTCAATGTCCCCATTAAGTTGAACAGTTTTGTCCTTCTTTTCATTGATCTTGACAACTGCACTGCCTCGAGCAGAAATCACATTGTCGGCAGTAACAGATAAGTTACCTGTTACATTAACTTTCCCCTCAGAGAAAGCAACAATACCATTGCTATTGCCCTTAGTTGTAGTTGCTGCCTTGATAACGATATTGTCGGCATGAAGGTTTAAGTTAGATGAGATTCCATCAGTATTGTTGGATGAAGAAATTACACCATAGGCCCAACCGGTGCCATTGTCTTTCACATCAATGGAGAGATTTTTGCCCGTAACAGTCAGATTAGAGTTATTGCCCAGAGATTGAAGACCAATATTTACATCGTTGTTTTCTTTTTTACCTTTACCACTCACAGAAATGACTACATCTTCTGTGTTTTCTGAGCCAATACTAACGCTAGCCCCACTTGCAGCGGTAGCAGCTCTGGCATATGTATTCGATGTGATCGCCGAAATCTGAATTTTTTTCGCATCTACAACAACTTTACTTTTTTCATTTTCGGTGTAGATTCCTCGAACAGTTTTCTCTGCAACTGTGTTAGCATCAACAGCATTCGTTGATGTTGCGGCGATAACGATTTGACCCTTTGCATTGAGATTAACTTCACCAAATGCATTTACAGCAATTCTTTTTTCACCGACACCCGATTTATGGTCAAGAATAATATCGCTACCAGAGGTCAATGCTAAGACAGAACCAACACCAGAAGAAATCCCCAATCTTTCATTAGTATTGATAACTATACCGTTAGCAGCTTCAACATCCAACTGATTATTTGCACTGTTGAGGATACCCGCACCAGCATTAATTTCAATCTTATTTGCTTTGACAAGGAACCCAGCCCCTGGTACTACATTATTTTTGTCGAGTACCGTACTATGAATGCCAACAGCGCCTGCCTTAATATTTAAGTCACCACCAGCAATGACACTACTAACATCCTTACTTTCAGTTTGAAGTTGAATGCCATTTTTTTTCGCGTCTAAGGAAATATTTTGTTCGGCTTCAACTTTAATAACAGAGTCTTTGGTCGTAAAGTTAAGGGCATTGGAGTCCTTGCTATTTACCTCAATATTTGTTCCCGTAATCGAAGCATGAGGTCCTTTAATGGTTTCATCAAAGGTCTGATTGCCAGCCTGGACAGCACCAGCCATTAAAGCACCTACGACTGCTACCGTGATGGCAGCTTTTTTACCCACTTGATGAGAGCGTGTCACTTCATTGACAACCATAGATTTGCCGCGTTCACGATTAAAAACAACCTTAAAAACTCGATTCATAGTGGCCTCCAAAGGATGAGTTAAGCCAAAGTGGCATAACGATTATGACCCCCCTATTAAAAAAACACAACTAATAAAATCAAAAGGTTGCAAAAATGCAACTAGGGGTTAATGCCTATATATCATCCGGGGAAACCTTGATATGGCTTATTGATTAAGTAGTATGAAGAGGACAGGAAAAACCCCAAAGTTTTTGGCTTTGGGGTGAGTGATATTATGAGCAACCTAAGATGGATTTTGCGTTAATAATGCGCTCTTCTGTTGGCGGTAGGGCTTCTGCCAAACTGTATTTGATACCCAACTTTTCCCATTTGTAGTGGGCTAAGTTGTGAAATGGTAGTACTTCAACGCGCTCAACATTATGCAGAGTCTTAATGAAGTCTGACAATGCCGTTAAGCTTTTATCCTCATCGGTCCATTCAGGCACTAAGACGTGACGGATCCATACGGACTTATTGATTTCAGAGAGCTTTTTAGCCATAGCTAAGGCAGCAGTGTTAGCAACACCGGTAAGTTTCTTATGAGCCGTATTGTCGATGTGCTTTAGATCCAGAAGTACCAAGTCAGTCAAAGCCATTAAATGATGCCATTTTTCCATAAATACGGGATCGTTTTCATCGTAGGGGCCTGCAGCAGTATCAATGGTGGTGTGGATTCCTTCGGCTTTTGCCAATTCAAAAAGCTCAATGACAAAATCAATTTGTAGCAAGGGCTCTCCACCACTGACTGTAATACCGCCTTTTTTACCCCAGTATTCTCTATAACGCATTGCCTTAGAAAAGACTTCTTGAGCAGTCATTTCAGTACCAGCGTTAATTTCCCAACTGTCTGGATTGTGACAGTAACGGCAACGCATGCGACAGCCTTGCATAAAGACAACAAAACGAACACCAGGGCCATCAACGGAGCCAAAACTTTCGAAGGAGTGAATTCGACCTAATGTCATGATTCGAGACCTTTTTAATAGGGTTAAAAGACATTCGGCCGTTCTGGAGGTTTCCTAGAGCGGCCGAGTGTGATTTAAATGAGCTCTTAGAGCTTACCGTGACAGGTACGTGCAATCACGTCGAGCTGCTGTTCGCGAGTTAGGTCAATAAACTTCACAGCGTAACCAGAGACACGAATCGTAAAGTTTGCGTACTCCGGCTTTTCCGGGTGTTCCATTGCGTCAATTAACTTCTCAGTACCGAAGACATTCACGTTGAGATGGTGAGCACCGCGCTTGAAGTAGCCATCCATAACCGCCATCAAGTTTTCGGCACGTTCTTCATCGCTGTGACCCAAGGCATCCGGGTGAATCGTTTGGGTATTAGAAATACCATCCAAAGCAAATTCATACGGCAACTTGGCAACAGAATTCAAAGAAGCCAATAAGCCATTCTTTTCAGCACCGTAACTGGGGTTGGCGCCCGGGGAGAGCGGTTCACCAGCCTTACGGCCATCAGGTAAGTTACCCGTTGCCTTACCGTAAACAACGTTAGAGGTAATCGTCAAAATTGATGTGGTAGCTTCAGAGTTACGATACGTATGGTAACGGCGGAGCTTTTGCATAAAGGTCTTCAAGAGCCAGACGGCAATTTCGTCAGCGCGTTCGTCATCGTTACCGTAGCGCGGGAAGTCGCCGGTCGTTTCAAAGTCAACCACTAAGCCGTCTTCGTTACGAATGGTTTTCACCTTGGCGTACTTGATAGCACAAAGCGAGTCAACCACGTGTGAAAAGCCTGCGATACCCGTTGCAAACGTACGACGGACGTTGGTGTCAATCAATGCTAATTCAGCCGCTTCATAGAAGTACTTGTCATGCATGTAGTGAATAACATTGAGTGTGTTGACATACAAACCAGCCAACCATTGCATCATCACATCGAACTTCTTCATGACTTCATCATAGTCAAGATATTCGCTCGTAATGCCACGATAGGTAGGGCCAACTTGCATACCCGTTTTTTCATCGATACCGCCATTGATTGCGTAAAGCATGCACTTAGCTAAGTTGGCGCGGGCACCGAAGAATTGCATTTCCTTGCCGGTTTCCGTAGCTGAGACACAGCAGCAAATGGAGTAGTCATCACCCCAGATTGGGCGCATGACATCGTCATTTTCGTATTGAACGGAGCTCGTTAAAACAGAAACCTTCGAGGCATAACGACGGAAGCCTTCAGGCAAGGCGCTCGTGTATAAAACCGTCAAGTTAGGTTCGGGAGACGGTCCCATGTTTTCAAGCGTGTGCAAGAAACGGAAGCAGGTCTTTGTCACCTGAGAACGTCCATCCATGCCGAGACCAGCAACTTCAAGCGTAGCCCACACCGGGTCACCCGAGAAGAGTTGGTTGTAGCTAGGAACTCGGGCAAATTTCACCATACGGAACTTCATTACCAAGTGGTCAATAAGTTCTTGAGCTTCGGATTCAGTTAAGGTGCCTTCCTTGAGGTCACGTTCAATGTAGATATCCAAGAAGGTCGAAATACGACCCACGCTCATGGCGGCGCCATTTTGAGTCTTGATCGCAGCTAAATAACCAAAGTAGAGCCATTGGACAGCTTCGCGAGCATTAACTGCAGGTTTGGAGATGTCATAACCATAAATGGCAGCCATAGCCTTCATTTGTTCAAGAGCACGGATTTGTTCCGAGATCTCTTCGCGCAAACGAATGATGTCGTCAGTCATCGTGTCCATGCCACAATGAAGCAAGTCGTGTTTCTTTTGTGCAATCAAGAAATCGACACCGTACAAGGCCACACGACGGTAGTCACCGACAATACGGCCGCGGCCATAGGAGTCAGGCAAACCGGTAATAATCTTGTTCTTACGAGCAACACGCATTTCCGGCGTGTAAGCATCGTAGACAGCTTGGTTATGAGTTTTACGATATTCTGTAAAGATTTTGCTGAACTTCGGGTTCGGTGTATAGCCATAGGTCTTGCAGGCCTCTTCTGCCATACGGATGCCACCAAAGGGCATAAAAGCACGCTTTAACGGCTTATCCGTTTGAAGACCAACAACCTTTTCCAAATCCTTGAGGTTTTCGTCAACGTAGCCAGGACCATAGGCTGTTAAAGAGCTAACAACTTCGGTTTCTACGTCTAAAACACCACCCTTAGCACGTTCTTCTTTTTGAAGCTCTTGTAAACGACCCCATAAGCGATTGGTTGCCTCAGTCGGACCAACTAAGAAGGATTCGTCATCGTTGTAGGGCGTGTAGTTGTTTTGAATGAAGTCACGGACATTGATGTCATCAGTCCAGTGAGTTCCTTTAAAGTTTCTCCATGCTTGCAACATAAGTTACTCCAAATAGTAAAAAACAAATTTTTTAAATTTGATGGCGGTGCTTTTGAACAATTCTTTTTATATGAACACCGCTAAGATGATCTAAATTTTATTGATTATTCCGATGAGATTACGTCGAAAAAAATACCAATTTGTATATATTTTTTTCCTTGTTTGAAATCTCTTTGCTTAACATTTTCTTAAATTGTTTATCTGTATGATTTTTAAGGATTAATTTATTAATTATAACTTAAGGCCAAGTTGAAAAACTATTGGGATAATCGATGAAATCTATGAGATTGTCGTATTCTTAAAACATAACAAAAATCCTCGAAAATTCATTCGAGGATTTCTGTCAAAGTTCTATCGAAGTCTTACTTCTTTTTGCCTTGAGTATCTTTTAACCCAACGGCTAAGTTAAAGACAGGAGCTTCGGGTTTATGATCGATACGATCGGCAACGAAGTAGCCCGTACGTTCCAATTGGAACTTTTCATCGGGTTGTGCTTGAGCCATCGCTGGTTCAATATAACCAGTAACAACTTCCTTGCTTTCAGGATTTAAAAGCGTACGGTAGTCGGCATCGACAGCATCGGGTTGAGCAACAGCAAACAAACGGTCGTAAAGGCGGAATTCGCAAGCAACAGCCGTTTTGGCATCAACCCAGTGAATAGCAGCCTTACACTTAACTGATTCAGAACCCGCTGTACCGCTCTTTGTTTCTGGCAAATAGCGGCAGTGAACAGCGATAACCTTACCGTTTTCATCCTTATCAATAGATGTCGGAACAACGACATAACCGTAGCGTAAACGAACCGGTTTGGCTTCAGAACCATCTGCAGGAATCGTCAAGCGACGATAGCCCTTTGGCGGAACTTCTGCAAAGTCGCTTTCATCAATCCAAAGTTCCTTAGAGAAGGAAACTTCACGAGTACCCCATTCCGGCTTTTGCGGATGGTTCGGAGCGACTAACATTTCGGAGGCGTTTTCATCATAGTTATCGATGATGAGCTTGAGTGGACGAACCACGCCGATACGACGCAATGCACGACCTTCTAAGTCTTCACGCAAGCAAGCTTCTAGCACTGAATAATCAATTAAGCCACCGGCAACGCGAGAAACGCCACAACGATCAGCGAAAAGATGGATGGATTCGGGGGTGTAACCACGGCGACGCAAACCAAAAATCGTTGGCATGCGGGGATCGTCCCAACCATCAACTAATTTTTCTTGCACCAATTGAATGAGTTTGCGCTTGCTGACCACAACGTGGGATAAGTTCAAACGGTTGAATTCGTATTGGTGAGAAAGCAAGAAGAAGTTCGGGCGAACGACCGTTAAAGCAGCTTGCAAAAGCGGCGTAAAGTGTTCGGTATTCACTGTCATCAAGGCCCAGAAGGCACTGGCACGAGTGCCATCGAGCTTTTCAGGACCAAAATCGCTTTCCCATGCTTCAAAGACTTCAGCCATTGCTTGCTCAGGAGCGCTTTGGCCCAACTTGCTACGGTGTTCGTAGGCTGCACGCATAAAGGGCAATGCCAAGTCACTTTCCCCCTTACTCATTTGCAACAAAAGTTGCTTAGCTTCTTCGTATTGAGGTGCACGAAGCACAGGAATAATACGTTCGAGCGTCCAGTCATAGAAGGCACGTTGATCTTCAAATTCAAGCGTACAAATGGAGTGCGTGATGTTTTCTAAGCTATCTTCAATCGGGTGAGCGAAGGTATACATCGGATAGACGCACCACTTATTGCCCGTATTGTGGTGTTCGGCAAAGCGGATACGATAAATGGCTGGGTCACGCAAGTTGATATTGGGGCTAGCCATATCAATCTTTGCACGCAATACCATAGAGCCTTCGGCATGCTTGCCATCACGCATTTCGTGGAAAAGGCGCAAGTTTTCTTCAGGTGAGCGATCACGATAGGGACTGTTTTTACCCGGTTCGGTCAACGTACCACGGTTGGCATGCATTTCGTCAGCGCTTTGTTCGTCAACATAGGCATAACCCGTTTTGACCAAATGCTCTGCGAACTCGAACATCCATTCAAAGTAGTTACTTGCAAAGTAAAGGTTCTTTTCTTCACCGTGCTCCCAGTCAAAGCCCAACCAACGAACGGCTTCTTTGATGGAATCAACGTACTCTTGATCTTCCTTAACGGGATTGGTGTCGTCAAAGCGCATATGGCAGTGACCACCATAGTCACGGGCCAAACCGAAGTTCAAGCAAATACTCTTGGCATGGCCAACGTGCAAGTAACCGTTGGGTTCCGGCGGAAAACGTGTGCGAATACGGGCAGGATCGGGCACACCCTGAGCCTGTTCACCGTAGGGGGCGGGATGACCGCACCATAAACGAGGTTCGTTGGCGTGATTCGCCAAATCACTGTCAATAATGTTACGAATGAAATTCGTAACTTGTGCACTATTCTCTTTATTTTCCGTCGTAGACATACTTATCTTCTTTATTCAAGGTATGGAAAAAATCCATTTTACTCGTAATTGTTTTTTTTCGTTATACAGAAGCTGAAAAACTAAGGCAAAACAAGAATATTTCGTTATTTTGTCGATTTTTTACCGTTGTAAGCACAACAACTTTTTGAGCAACCTTGACAGCTACCTGAAGAACAACCGCATCCAGGCTTTTTAATCATGTGGTAGAGCGAAGCGATAACGGCGACTATCACTACAATCAAAATTAGCCAACTAATCCAGTTCACGATATTAAAACCCTAAAGCTAAACCAATCATTCGAACAATAAATGCGACTAACCACGCTAAAGCGCATTGGAAAATGACAACACCCAATGCCCAAAGACCATTGAGCTCTCGTTTAATGGTGGCAATTGCTGCGACGCAAGGCGTGTATAACAAACAAAAAACAAGCAAAGTAAATGCAGTAAGAGGTGTAAGCCAGGATGTGATCGCTGCCGTAGACCCAAAAAGCACACTCAGTGTACTAACTACGCTTTCCTTTGCCATAAAGCCACTGATTAGGGCCGTCGTAATTTTCCAGTCGCCAAAGCCCAAAGGTGCAAAAATAGGGGACATCCAGCCGGCAAGCATCGCCAACATACTACGATGAGAATCCTCAACAGGATTGAGTTGTAAGTCAAAGTTTTGTAAGAACCAAATAATGACCGTTGCCACAAAGATGACGGTAAAGGCTCTTTGCAAGAAGTCTTTTGCTTTTTCCCAAAGTAAAAGCATGACATTTTTAGCCCCTGGCATTCGGTAGTTCGGCAGTTCCATCACAAAGGGAACCGCCTCACCTTTAAAGATCGTCTTTCTTAAGACGAGCCCGCTAAAAATAGCCATAGCAATCCCTAAGAAATACAGAACAATCATGACAAGTGCGCCATTGTGTGGGAAAAATGCCATGGTAAAGAATGCATAGATGGGCAACTTGGCCGAGCAACTCATAAACGGTGTTAGCAAAATCGTCATCTTACGGTCGCGTTCTGAGGGCAGGGTGCGGCTTGCCATAACACCTGGAACCGTACAACCAAAGCCAATAAGCATTGGAACGATGCTACGACCCGAGAGTCCAATTTTTCTCAATAGTGTGTCCATGACGAAGGCGACTCGTGCCATGTACCCACTGTCTTCAAGTAGTGATAAGAAGAAAAAGAGAACAACAATGGTTGGTAAGAAACTTAAAACACTTCCGACGCCATTGAAAACTCCATCAATGAGCAAAGAATGAATGGAGCTATTGACTTGGGCATTGGTTAAGAATGCATCCACATAATCCGTAATGTTGGAAATGAGCCAATCCAAACCATCGGTTAACTGAGCGCCAATGACGTTAAATGTCAGCCAGAAAATCAACATCATAATGCCAATAAAGGCGGGGATTGCGGTGTACTTTCCAGTGAGAATTTTGTCAATGGCAAGGCTTCGAAGATGTTCGCGGCTGACTTTGGGGCGAATGACGGTTGCATCGCAAACGCGATCAATGAAAAGAAAGCGCATGTCGGCAATCGCAGCACAACGGTCTAAACCGCGTTCCGCCTCCATTTGTCGAATCATGTGATTAATTGTTCGCTTTTCATTTTCATCCAAATGGAGCTGATCAAGAATAAGACTATCGCCCTCGGCAATTTTGCAGGCAGCAAAACGTAAGGGCATTTGTGTCTTTAATGCGTGATCTTCGATAGTATGGATGATACTGTGAATACAACGGTGTACCGCCCCATTGTGATCTTTTGCCTTGCAATAGTCTTGTTTAACGGGGCGTTCTTGGTAATGAGCAATATGAAGGGTGTGATCAATGAGTTCTGCAATACCTTCTCCACGTGAAGCAGAAATAGGCACTACGGGAATGCCCAAGAGGGCTTCCATTTCATTGATACGAATGCTACCCCCATTGTTACGGACCTCATCCATCATGTTGAGCGCCAAAATCATGGGTTTACCCAACTCAAGCAATTGCATTGTTAGGTAGAAATTGCGTTCGATGTTGGTAGCATCAACGATATTAATGATGACATGAGGGTCATCTTGAAGAATAAATTCGCGAGTGACGACCTCTTCTGCGGAATACGGCGACAAAGAATAGATGCCCGGTAGGTCTGTCACTTGAGTATTGGGGTGACCAATAATGGCACCGTCTTTACGGTCAACCGTGACACCGGGGAAATTGCCTACGTGTTGGTTGGATCCTGTGAGACGGTTAAATAGGGTGGTTTTACCGCAATTTTGGTTGCCAACTAATGCAATACGAATACGAGTGTCGTCAGCCAACGCAGGCTCGCCAGAGGCCTTGTGATATTTGCCACCTTCCCCTAATCCAGGATGTGAGATTGGTTCAATAGGGCAAACAAAAGGTTCTGCAACAGAAGCCTCTTCAAGAGGTTTAATGCCGATCTCCTGAGCTTCCGCAGCGCGTAGTGTTAAGTCATAGCTACGAATTCGCACTTCAATGGGATCTCCCATCGGTGCACGCTTAATCATTTTCACTTCAGCATTGGGAATCAGCCCCATGTCAAGGAAGTGTTGTCTAAGAGCTCCAGAGGCACCAACGTGAGTAATGACGGCCGATTGACCAATCGGAAGTTCATTTAAAGTTTTCGACATTTTATTAAATCCGCTTAAACGTCAAATCTAGCCGTTTAATTTGAGAATACTTATCATTTGAGATTGGCAATTGTAGAACAAAAAGGATGAAAAGGGATTGAAAACTAGGATATTTCCAGAGAAAAAGAAAACGTCTGAAAAGTGATTTTTCAGACGTTTAAGCTCTTTGTCTTAGACAAGGAAGTTAACGTTTGCGAGGCAAACGTTCAATGAGGCTAGATGTATCTTGTCGACCCTTACCTTGTTGTTGTAGCTCACCGTAAAATTGGTCAACCAATGCAACAGTTGGAAGGCTTGATCCATTACGTTTTGCTTCTTCTAAACAAAGTCCCAAGTCCTTTCTCATCCAGTCAATGGCAAAACCAAAATCAAAAGCTTGATCAATCATCGTGTGGCCACGATTATCCATTTGCCAACTTTGAGCTGCGCCTTTGCCGATAACTTCTAAGACAAGTTTCATATCAAGGCCTGCATTTTGTCCAAAAGCAATCGCTTCAGATAGGGATTGCACAACGCCAGCAATGCAAATTTGATTGCACATTTTGGCTAATTGCCCTGAGCCCACATCCCCAATGCGTGTCACAGCTTGAGCAAAAGCCATTATCACATCACGTGAGTGTTCAAACACTTCTGCAGACGCTCCACACATGACGGTCAAAACTCCGTTGATAGCGCCAGCCTCACCGCCTGAGACGGGAGCATCCATGAAATGAATACCTAATTCTTCTGCCTTTGCAGAGAGCTCTCGGGCAACGTTAGCGCTGTCAGTTGTGCAGTCAACGAGGACTGATCCCTTTTTCATGCCGGCGTAGGCGCCATTTTCGCCCAAAATGACGCTGCGAAGGTCATCATCATTACCAACACAGGTAAAGACAAAATCACAATCTTTAACAGCGTCCTTGGGGCTGAGAGCAACTTCGCCGTGATAAGTCTCTTGCCATTTCAGTGCTTTTTCATGAGTGCGGTTATAAACCGTCACGTGGTGACCAGCTTGAACTAAGTGACCCGCCATGGGGAAACCCATGGTACCCAAGCCAATGAAGGCTACTCGATGAGGCGTACAGTCAGCGTACTTTTTCATAGCGAAACTCCATTCAAATTCAAAAAAAGCGCTCCTGAAAGAGCGCTTTTTTCAATATTTATTAGCGAACGCCACGTTCTTTGATCGTGGCTTCTGCCACTTCAACACACTTACGTGCCAATGTTGCTGTTGGGTCAACGATAGCAACCTTTTGACCTGCGACATCGAAATCATCTTGTTCGTGGAAGATCAATGGCAATTCGGTGCAGCCAAGAATCAAAACATTGCAACCGTGTTCTTTGACCAAGTATTCAGCTGCGCTGTAAAGGTCTTCATAGCACTCGCCCGTGGTAAAGCCAGCCTTGGCTCCCTTAGGACCGTAAATAGCAGACATAACACGTTCTTGATGCTCAGCATCCGGAACAAACATTTGCATCCCCATCTTTTCAGCCTTTTGGCTGTAGATGCCAGTGCGCAATGTACCGCTAGTGGCCATTAGACCGACACGAGCTTGTTCGCCGTACTTGGCCTTAATGGCATCCAACATTGTTTGTTGCATATCAATGAACGGGATGTCCAAGTGACGCAACAGTCGAGGCAAGAAAGCGTGAGCGGTATTGCAGGGGATAATGGCATAGTCACAACCGTCTTTTTGCAAACGCTTGGCACAGTTGTACATAGCCAATGTTGGGTCAGCACCGCCGTTTAACAAACAAGCTGTACGGTCGTCGATTTGCGGATTTTGTTCAATAACAACCTTGAAGTGTTCTTGGTCATTCTTGGCCGGTGTGGCTTTGACAATTTTGTCGTAAAGGTCAACCGTTGCAGCTGGGCCAAGACCACCAATTAGGCCTAACTTAAAGGGCTTGGGTAACTTTGTCGTCGGGTGGGCAAGCACTGCGGCTGCAAAAGCAGGGAAGACGTCCATAACGGGAACGCCCTTAGCAACAAGCTCTTTTTGCAAAAGAGCAAACTGTGTGCAATTGGGAACAATAACTTGTGCGCCGTCTTGAATTAAACGTTGGGAGACAGCTTCTAATGTAGCTAAAGGAGCGTCAACTTCACCGGATCGGATTTGTTCACGGGCCTCATCCAAAGCCTTATCCTCTTCCTCGGTCGTGAAGACCATTTTGAATTGCTTGCTGATGTCGCACTCACCACTCATGCATGTGGCAGCATTACCAGAATCCAAAATGCCCATAACAGGAACATTTTCTGCTTGAGCTGTTTGGGCCATCAAGGCACTCTTCATATCAATGATCGGCGTTTGAATTTCACGTTGAACTTCGTGAATAAAGCTACCGGCCTTGAAGTCAGGTACGACAATCAAATCTGCGCCCATCTCAGCCAGGAGTTCTGCCTCATTGAATACAAAAATCTTGCGATCGCTTAGAGCAAACTCGCTGTTGCGTTCCGTATTGAATGCCTCTTCGCTCATGATAATGCAAAGATCGTCACCGCCCTGGGCAAGAAGTTGAGCCTTCACTTCAAGAGCAGCACGTAGATTTAAGCCACTGATGATGCCGATCGTCTTTTTGTCAGCCATGAATGTATCCTTTACTCAAAAAACTAAGACACGCACCCCTACTATCAATTTAAAGAGCTTAAATCGATAAAAGAGGCACACATTTCCGAATTCAGTCTAATACAATTTAAGTTCCGAAGCATTTTTTTTGAAGTTTTATTAGGGACAACACCAATAGATATTGCACAATATTGTTGGTGACCAATTCAAGGAAAGGGGCAACACTTGTCTACATTATTAGTGACGGGGGCCGCGGGTTTTATCGGTTCCAATTTTGTTGATGCTGCATTGGCAGCTGGGCATCGAGTTATTGCACTAGATAAGCTTAACTATTGTGGGAATTTGGAAAATTTGGGCCAAGCCTCTTTGAGCGAACATTTTCAATTTATCTGCGCAGATGTCGCAGATACTGTAACGGTCAAACAGTTGTTTGCCGATAATGAAGTTGATGCCATTGTTCACTTCGCAGCACAAACTCATGTTGATCGTTCTATAAAAGATCCTTCTGCTTTTATTGAGGATAATGTTGTTGCTACACAACGGCTACTTGAAGTGTCGCTACAGTACTGGGAACAGTTGGAAGACGATGCAAAGTTAAGTTATAGACATATTCATATATCGACAGATGAGGTCTTTGGTGACCTAACCGATGATGAGGCCCCATTTACAGAAAGTAGCCCCTACCGCCCCAATAGCCCATATTCAGCGAGCAAAGCCTCAGCAGATATGTTTGTGCGCGCTTATGAAAAGACTTATGGTTTACCAACGGTCATTATTCACCCTTCAAATAATTATGGGCCGAGGCAGTTCCCAGAAAAATTAATACCTTTTATGCTTCAGCGAGCTTTATCGGGGCAGACACTACCTATTTATGGCACTGGACTAAATCAAAGAGATTGGCTACACGTTTCGGATCATTGCCGTGCATTATTGAGTGCACTGAGGTTGTCTCAACCTGGCGATGTTTTTAATGTTGGTAGTGGGGTGGAAACGAGTAATTTAGTCATAGTTCATACAATTTGTCGTGTTTTGGATCGCTTAGTACCCAAATCGGAAGGCAGCTACGCAGATCAAATAACTTTTGTTGCGGATCGCCCTGGACACGATTGGCGGTATGCGTTAAACACGGAACGCGCACGTAAGAGTTTGGGTTTTCAAGTATCTATTTCACTTGAAGAAGGCTTAGAGGACACGATTAAGTGGTATTTGAATCATCCTGATTGGATGGAGCATGTTTTGAACGGTCAGTATCGGCAATGGGTGAATGAACAGTATGAGGGGTTGAAGTGAAAGTCGAAGAAACCTGTCTTCAAGGAGTGAAGCTTCTGACTCCAGATATTTGGCGAGACGATCGCGGCTTTTTTGTTGAGCTCTGTCGAGCTAATCGCTATGAGGAGTATCTGGGCGTGCATTTTGTGCAAGATAATTTTTCTGTATCCAAATATGGCACGTTACGAGGACTGCACTTTCAAAAGCATCACCCCCAAGGTAAGTTAGTTACCGTCACGAGTGGGAAAATTTATGATGTTGCGGTGGATTTGCGTCGATCTTCAATAACCTTTGGTCAATGGTTTGGGGTGATGCTCGATAGTGAGTTGATGCAGCAGCTTTATATCCCTCATGGGTTTGCTCATGGTTTTGTGACACTGAGTGAAAGAGCTCACGTTTTGTATCGTTGTACCGATTATTATCATCCTCAAAGTGAGGCGACCCTACAATTTGATGATCCAACCGTTGGAGTCACTTGGCCCCAAACTGAGACGAGGATTTTGAGTCATAAAGACCAATGTGGATTGAATTGGCAATCATGTATAAAGTTGCTGGAGTCTGTTGAGTAATCAAATTGCTCGGTCTAATTTGGGAAAATTTTGGCACAATGATGCCTTTCGTTTCTTTGTTTTCTGTGTAGTAATTGAGATGGTGAGTTTTTTAGAAAAATTGAATCCCCAACAGCGTCGTGCTGTGGATATGCCAGCTAAGAGTGCTTTGATTTTGGCGGGTGCAGGTTCTGGTAAAACACGTGTATTGACCACGCGTATTGCTTACATTATTCAAAGCCAAATGGCTTCACCTCTAGAGATTTTGGCAGTGACCTTTACTAATAAGGCTGCTAAAGAAATGCTAACACGTATTACTGCGTCCATGCCGATTAATACTCGAGGTATGTGGATTGGTACTTTCCACGGATTATGTAATCGACTGCTACGCCGTCACTACAAAGAAGTAGGGTTGCCACAAACATTCCAGATTTTAGATCAAAGTGATCAATTATCTGCTATTAAGCGGTTAATGAAGGTTCACCATATCAATGATGAGCTTTATCCTCCTAAGAAAATTCAAAATTTCATTTCCAGCGCCAAAGAAGAGGGACTTCGAGCTCGCGATATGCAGGCTGAGTTTGGCGAACGAGCCAAGTACACGGAAATTTATAAACTTTATGAAGATCAGTGTAATCGAGAAGGGGTCTGTGACTTTGGTGAGCTGTTGCTCCGTAGCTATGAATTATTGGCTCGTAATGAGTTGATTCGTCACCACTATCAGCAACGCTTTCGTTTTATCTTGGTTGACGAGTTTCAGGATACTAACCGTTTGCAATACAAGTGGTTGAAGCTTTTAGGTGGTTTTGATGCTTTTGGTCGTAGGGAATATACGGGTAATTGCGTCTTTGCTGTAGGGGATGATGACCAATCAATTTATGCTTTCCGTGGAGCCAACGTTGGCAACATGACTGACTTCAAGAATGAATTTGAAATTGATGAGGTTGTCAAACTAGAACAGAACTATCGTTCATTCGGTCATATTCTGAATGCGGCTAACGAGTTAATTGCTCATAACGAAGATCGTTTGGGCAAGGACCTTTGGACTGATGCTGGCGACGGTGAAAAAATTAAGGTCTATCGAGCAGACGATGATCGATTAGAAGCAGATTATTGTTTATCTTCGATTCGAGAAGCCCTACGTGACGGCACGAAACGTCATGAAATTGCTCTTTTGTATCGCTCTAATGCTCAAAGTCGAGTGTTAGAACAGGCTTTGGTGGCAGCTGGTATTCCATACAAGGTTTATGGTGGCTTGCGCTTCTTTGATCGTGCAGAAATTAAAAATGCACTGGCTTACCTTCGTTTAATTGAAAATCCGAAGGATGATACGGCCTTTTTGCGTGTCGTTAATTTCCCGATGCGTGGCATTGGGGCAAAGAGTATTGAAACGCTACAAACTCTGTCAGCGGAGTTGCAAGTAAGCCTTTTTGAAGCGGCTCAACAAGTGCAGGGCTCAGCTGGTAATAAATTGAGAGCTTTTACAGATTTGATCGACTCAATGCGTTTTGAGTACTCTTGTTTGCCATTGCCAGAGTTGATTGCTGCAGTAAACGAGCGATCAGGCATTATCGAACACTATAAAAAAGATAAGGAAGGTCAAGATCGACTTGATAACTTGGATGAATTACAAAGTGCAGCTAAGGCCTATCTTGTTGAAGAGGGGATTGCTATAGATGCACGTGCTGATCAAATTGAAGTGGATGCTGAAGACGATGAAATGAGCTCGTTGGCAGGCTTTTTGTCTCATGCAGCACTTGAAGCAGGCGACAATCAAGCTCAAAGTGGAGAGGATGCAGTTCAGTTGATGACAGTGCACGCCGCAAAAGGCTTGGAGTTTGATGTTGTTTTTATCACGGGTGTGGAAGATGGTTTATTCCCACATGCCAATAGTAATAATGATGATGCAGCCTTATCCGAAGAGAGACGTTTAATGTACGTGGCTATTACGCGTGCACGAAAACAATTGCATATCACCTTTGCTTTAAGACGCATGTTACGTGGTCAGTACATGGACTCAGGCCCCAGTCAATTCTTACATGAAATTGATGAGTCCCACTTGCAAAAACTCTACGAAGAGCGTCGATTTGGCGGATATGATGAAGATGAGGATCAGTCTCTTGGCTGGAGTGATTCTCGCAGTTCACGCTCCTCTGGCTATTCACGTAATAGTTGGGATGGTGGTTATGAGCGCCGTTCTTCTTATTCTTCTTCAAATCGTTGGGGTAATTCGTCTGGATCTTATGGTAGTGCTCGGACCAGTACGGGTTATGCTCGCGCTAAGTTGGATCCTGCTGTTAGTAAGATGGCAGCTAAGCAAGAGTTTAAGGGCTTTTCTATCGGTGATCGTGTGAGTCATCCAAAATTTGGTTCAGGTACTGTTCGTCACTTAGTGGGAATGAACGATGACGCCAGAATTCGTATTGAGTTTGATGATGTTGGCACTAAGGAGCTACTTTTATCCTTAGCAAAGTTAACTAAATATTAGTGTTATGTTATTAGTAACACATTGATAAAAAAGAAAACGATTGAGAGTTCTCAGTCGTTTTTTTATTTTCAGCCTGAATGTTGATGGTGATAAGTAGTAAGTAGAACTTGAATCTTATAGAAATATTTTTTAATATTTAAATGAAAATGATTATCAATAGCGTAATATTGGTTCAATTATTTTTATTTTGGTCTTCGATTTACAAAAGTAAGGCTAGAGCATTCATTTTTTAAAACGCTTTGACTAGTGAGATTTAAAAGTGTTTTGAAAATTAATGAAGGACTTTTATATGTCATCTATGGAATCTCTCTACCAAATGATTGGCCCAGCAGGGATGGTGTTACTGGTTGTGGCTTTTTATGCAATTTATTTATCTATTTGGATGAATGTTTATTTAATAAAAGTATGGAGAAATTTTCGAAAAGACTTTTTGGATTTAGAGCATGGTAAAGACTGTTGTCTTCAACATTTAGATTGTAAGGCGCAGAACCCTTTAATTCGCATTATTTATGATATTGCTGTCACCCATGGCTCTCACTCAGATGATATAAGAGCAGAGGTTGCTTATCTATTCCATCGTAACTTTAAACAAGTGAGTAATGGACTCTGTTGGTTAAAGCTTATCAGTGTGATCTCACCCTTATTAGGATTGTTAGGGACCGTTTTTGGCATGGTAGAGGTATTTCAGTCTTTGTCGTTTGTAGACGTACCCAGTACAGAAGTATTGGCAGATGGGATTTGGCAGGCACTGATAACAACGGTTATGGGGTTATGTATTGCAATTCCAACATTGATGATCTATTACGCTTTAATGTTGAAGTTTCGAGGTTTTCATATTGAGGCAGTTGAATATAGCTATCGAGCTTTAGAAGTTGTTCATCGCAACAAAAAGGAGGCTTTATGACAGATTATTTTACAGGGTCCTCCTTAGATGAAGAACCACAGATTGACTTGACTCCATTGATTGACTGTTTGTTTATGCTCATCATCTTTTTTGTTTTAACGATGAGTTTTTCTAAACCTGTTTTGGAGATTATGTTGCCAGAAAGTCGTTCTGCAATAGAACAAAAAGCTGATAAACAAATAATTGTATTTGTGAGTCAAGATGGTTCTTATTGGATGGATAAGCATTTAGTTTCGTTAGCTGATATTGAGCAAAGACTCCAACCTAATTCTCAAAGTGTTTTGAATATACATATGGATCAAAAAGCAACGTTTGATGCATTTGTTGCTCTAGTTGACTTGGCAAAAGAAAAAAATGGAGGGCGTTTTGTTATGTCTTAGCCTGAAAAAAGTTGACACCTTTTGAGTCATCAAAGGAGTAACAAATG